>NZ_JBIXLN010000018.1:0-89223 GCF_045798555.1 Paeniglutamicibacter sp. MACA_103
ACAGCGCGGCGAACCAGGGCTCGTGTCCGACGCTGCCGCTCAGCGCGCCGGTGGCCACGCCGCCGCCCAGCACCACCAACCAGAGCACCGCGGTGAACGGGGCCCTAGCAAAGACGCCGCGCACCACCCGGGCCGCGGAACGGACCGGATGGTGCGCGGCGTCCAGGGGTGCGGCCGGCATCGGGGCTTGGCTACTCTCCGACGGTGACCTTGACCCAGCGCTCGTGCATGGCGTCAAGGATCGGGTCGATTTCCGAGGCCGGGCGGTGGGCCACCGCGTCGGTGCCCTGCACGGCGGCCAGCAGTGCCGTGGCGTAGGCCGCGGTCTCGGTGTCGGGCTCCTCGCCCAGGGACTCGAAGAGCGCGTCGTAGGCGGCCTTCGGTTCGGTGTTCGCCAGTGCGGCGGTGACCAGCCTGACGGCCCGGACCAGTCCGGCCCCGGCCGTGGTGTCCCGTTCGCTGCCCTCGGGCTCTGTGTCTTCGTGCCCCCCGGCCTCGGCGTCTGAGTCGTCGTGCTCCTCGACTGCGGGTGCTTCGACCGCGAATTCCTTCACCAGCTCGGCCCAGCGGCCCATCGAGTCGGTCCCGGATTCCAGGGCGGCGCGCACCACCAGTGCCGCGACCCCGGCGGCGCGGTGCGCGGACGGGGACCCGTGGGTCAGCGCGGCGGCGTCGGTGGCGATCTTGGCCGTGGTCGCCTCGTCGACCCGCGGCAGCAGCGCCACGAACGCGGCCCGGGTGAGCACGCCGGTGGTGTCGGCCTGCGCGAATGCCGGGCGGCCCACCGAGGACATGTCGGGGTTGGTGAGCGCCAGCAGGTTCTGGCTGTCGCCCGGGGCGAAGGCGGGGGCGCCGTCGAACGCCTCGTCGATCCAGCGCGGTTGCGGCTCGGGGGCCCCGGCCGGGAAGGACTTGTTCACCAGCTTGTACCAGCGCAGTCCGGCCAGCCACATGCAGGCGGCCTCGTCGGAGGCGACGCCCTCGTGGGCCCATTCCAGGGCCTCGAGCAAACCGTCGAGCAGGTAGAGGGCAAGGGTCTCGGTTTCGCCGGGGTCCTGGCCGTCGCGGGCATGGGCGGCACCGTCGGCCACGGCCAGCAGCACGCCGAAGACGCGGTCGGAAAATTCGGCGGGAAGCGCGTACTGATCAGTTGATTCACTCACCGTCCCAGTCTAGTTGCTGTCCACAGGCTCCCGGCGCGAATACCAACCCGTGGGCAACGCTGGCTAATGTGGAACCCATGCGTATCCTGCACACTTCCGACTGGCACCTGGGCCGTTCCTTCCACGGGGCCTCGCTGCTGGCGGCCCAGCGCGACTTCGTGGACCGGCTCATCGACACCATCGAGGCCGAGAAGGTGGACCTGCTCCTGGTTTCCGGGGACGTGTATGACCGGGCGCTGCCAAGCGTCGACGCCGTGAAGCTGTTCGACGAGTCCCTGGTGAGGCTGCGGGCCACCGGGGTGCAGATGGTCATCACCAGCGGCAACCACGACTCGGCCCTGCGCCTGGGCTTTGGCTCCGCGCTGCTGGAGCACGCCGGGCTGCACCTGCGCACCTCGCTGGCGGACATCGGGCGGCCGGCGGTCTTTGATGCCGACGGCTTTGCGGTGGCTGTCTACGGCCTGCCCTACCTGGAGCCGCGCATGGTCGCCGAGGCCCTGGAGGTCACCGAACCCGGGCACCCGCCGGTCATCCACGCGGCACTGGACAAGGTGCGCACGGACCTGGCGGCACGGCAGGGGGCCTCCGCGGCGCCCGTGCACGGCATCGTGCTGGCGCACGTCTTCGCCGCCGGCGGCGCGGCCTCGGACTCGGAGCGCGAGCTGAGCATCGGCGGGCTGGACATCGTGCCCACCAGCTACTTCTCCGACTTCACCTATGCGGCCCTGGGCCACCTGCACGGCCGGCAGCAGCTCGCCGAACACATCCGCTACTCCGGTTCCCCGATCCCGTATTCCTTCTCCGAGGCCGGGCACCGCAAGGGCTCCTGGCTGCTGGAGGTCGGGCCCGACGGGCTGGCGGAGGTGCGCGGCATCGACTGGCCTGCGGCCAAGGAGCTGCGCATCCTCAAGGGCAGGATCGAGGAGCTGCTCACCGAGCCGCAATACGCCTCCGCGCAGGACGCCTGGTGCCAGGTCACGCTGACCGACACGCACCGCCCCGCCGGGGCCATGGAGCGGCTGCGCACCCGCTTCCCGGACACCCTGGTGCTGAACTTCGAGCCCGAGGACCGCCAGGAGGACACGCACCACTCCTACGCCGACCGGCTGGCGGCCGCGGCCTCGCCGGTGGAGGTCTGCGCCGGGTTCGTCGAGCACGTGAGGCGCCGTCCCCTGAGCGATGCCGAGGAGGACCTGGTGGCCTCGGTCCTGGCGCAGGTCAAGAGCGAGAAGGTGCAGGCATGAGGGTCCACTCGCTGCAGCTGGAGGCCTTCGGCCCCTTCGCCAAGCGCGCGTCCATCGACTTCGACGCGCTCTCCGAGGCGGGGATCTTCCTGCTCAACGGGGAGACCGGGGCGGGGAAGACCAGCGTGCTCGACGGGATCTGCTACGCACTCTACGGCTCCCTGCCGGGGGTGCGCACCGGCAGCAAGTCGCTGCGCAGCGACCACGCCGGGCCCGCCGCGGTCCCGGAGGTCATCTGCGAATTCTCCACCGGGGGCCGGCGCTTCGAGGTCACCCGCTCGCCCGCATGGGAGCGGCCCTCGGCACGCAGCAAGAACGGTTTCACCACCGCGCAGGCGCAAAGCCGGCTGCGCGAGCGCATCGGCGGTGCCTGGGTGGAGAAGTCCACCCGCAACGACGAGGTCGGCGACACGCTGCGCGAGATCCTGGGCCTGGACAAGGAACAGTTCACCAAGGTCGCGATGCTGCCCCAGGGCGCCTTCGCCGCGTTCCTGCGCGCCAAGGACAAGGACCGCGAGGACCTGCTGCGCTCGCTCTTCGACACCACCGAGTACGCAATGACCGAGCGGATCCTGGGCGAGCGGCTGAACGCCGCCCGCGCCGAGGCCGAGGACGCCGAGCGCGCCCGCGCCTCCACCCTTCAGACGCTGGTCGCCGATGCGACTTCCACGCTCTACGACGCCGAGGACGGTGACGGGGAGGTCGGACTGCCGCCCGAAGCCCGCGGACATCTGGACTCCGGGGAAAGCGCCGAGCTCGGTGACGTGCTGCGCCGGCGCGTGGCCGAGCTGCGTGCCGGGCTCGCCCAGTCACGCACGCTCGCCGACGCCGCGCTCGCCGGGGCGCAGAAATCCCGGACGGCCCTGGAGGAGCGGGCCACCCGGCACCGCCAGCTCGCCGAACTCGGCACCCTGCGCGCGGCCCACGAGTCCCGCGCCGAGCAGATCGCCGAACTCGGGGCGCTGCTGGAGGCCGACTCACGCGCCGTCGGGCTCCACCCCTACCACCAGCAACTTTCAGACGCCCGGGCCAAGGCCGACGCGGCACACCATGCCCTCCGCGCGGCCGCCTCCGCCGTGGACACCGGAGAGGCCCACGAGTCCCTGGCGGCCCAAGACCCGGGAGCCGGGGACCTGCTGGAGCGGACGCGCACCGCGGACCCCGATCCCAGCGTGCTCGAATCCCTCGGCGTGCACGCGCGCGAGGCCGCGAAGTCCTCCCGCGCCGCGGCCGCCCTCATCGAGGCGGCGCTGCCGGAAGAAGCCGAGCTGGAACAGGTCCGCGACGGCATCCTGGGCCTGGCGGCGGGCATCGAAACCGGCTCCGCCCAGCAGTCCGAGCGGACCGGGCGCATCGGGCAGATCGACCAAGAACTCCCGGCCCTGCGCACGCGGCACGCGGAACTGGCCGTGCTGGACCAATCCGTCCCGGCCCTCCAGGCCGCGGTGCAGCACGCCACCGAGCGCCGCGACGCGGTGCTCGCCCGCACCCGGGCCGAAAAGGCGCAGGCAACCGCGCACACCACCTGGAATGAGGCACGCACGCAGAGCCTGGAGGCCCGCGAAAGGGTCTCCGCGCTGATCACCCTTCGCCTCGAGCAGTCGGCCGCCGCGCTGGCCCAGGAACTTGTCGACGGCGACGCCTGCCTGGTCTGCGGATCCACCAGCCACCCGGAACCCGCCTCGCTGCCCGAGGGGGAGTTCGTGGCACCGGAGGACATCGAGGCCGCGCAGGACCAGCTGGCCGCGGCGGAAAAGACCGAGGAAAAACACCAGGGCGCGTTGAAGAATGCCAACCAGGCGCTCGATGTGTCCCGCGGCAAGATCGGGGAACTCGGCGCGGACGAGGCCGCAGCTGAACTTGCGGCGGCAACCGAGGCGCACGCCCGTGCGCTGGCCTCCGGCACCGAGGCCGCCGCCGCGCAACAGGCGGTGCACCGGGCGGAGACCGAACTCGAAACCCTGAAGGCGGCACTGGCGGCGTCCGCCATGGAGCTGGAAGTCGCCGCGGCCAAGCGGGATGCCGAGGAGGCCAAGGCGCTGCGGCTTGAGGCGCGCCTGGCCAAGCTCGGCCGGGACGGGCAGACCCTGGCCGAACGCCACGTGATCCTCGGCGCCGCCGCCACAGCCCTGGAGGCGCTGGCCGCCGCCGTGCACACAAGTGCGAGCGCGACAGCCAACGCGGATGCCGCAAACGGGCTGTGGGCAGGGAAGCTCGCAGGCATCGGGGTCGCAGACACCGCCGCCTGGAACGCACTGCTGCTCGACGATGCCCGGCGCACTGCCGAGCAACGGCGCGTGCGCGAACACAACGACGAGGCCGTGCGCATCAAGACGCTCGCCGAGGCGCCCGGCATCGAACTGGCCCGCACGGAGGTCGCCGACGGCATCCTGGCACCCGGCGAGGACGAACACGCCGCCGCGCAACAATCCGTGGCGGATGCGGCCGCGGCACGCGACTCGCTGCTGGCCCGCGACGCGGTGCTCACCAGCTACGCCGCACGCCTGGAGGCGGCACTGGACAAGCTCGCCGCCCTCGCGAAGGAAGCCGGGCCGGTGCTCGAGCGCTACGCCACGCTGAAGGCCATCGCCGAGCTGGCCCGCGGCGCGGGGGAGAACCGGCTGAAGATGACGCTGAGCACCTACGTGCTCGCGGCCCGGCTGGAGTCCGTCGCGCTGGCCGCCACGGCGCGCCTGCTGCTGATGACCGGGCAGCGCTACTCCCTGGTCCACGACGACACCCCGCGCGGGAACAACAAGTCGGGCCTGGGCCTGCAGATCCTCGACGCCTGGACCGGCATCAGGCGAGACACCCAGACGCTCTCGGGCGGGGAGTCCTTCATGGCCTCGCTTTCACTCGCGCTGGGCCTGGCCGACGTGATCCAGCAGCAAAGCGGCGGCATCGACATCGAGACGCTCTTCGTCGACGAGGGCTTCGGCTCGCTGGACGGCGAGACCCTGGAACAGGTCATGGACGCCCTGGAAACGCTGCGCAGCGGCGGGCGGGTGATCGGGGTGGTCTCGCACGTGGCGGACATGAAGCAGCGCATCGCCACCCGGCTGAACGTCCACAAGGGCCGCAACGGCTCGACAGTGTCGCTGCAGGTCGGGGTGTGAGCACCGCCCTTGCGGGCCTCGGATAGACTGGCTGGTGTCTGCAAAGGGTTCTGTGTAGCGGGAGGCAGGGACGCTACACGCATGTATGTGGAGTACCCGGCATCGCCATGACCAACACCGTTCCCAACAAGTCCGCAGCCCCTTCCTCACCCTATGCGGCGCTTCCGCCGCTGGTCGGCTGGGCCTTCTTCCCGCTGGGCTTCTTCGCCCGCCTGCCCCTGGCCATGCTGACCATCGGCTCGATGACCCTATTGATCGACTCGACCGGCTCCTACGCCGCCGGCGGCATGGCCGCGGCCATGGTCGGCCTCGGCTCGGCCGTCGGCGGACCCACCATCGGCTACCTCTCCGACCGGCTCGGCCAGCGCCGCGTGCTGCTGCCCGTGGCCGTGCTCCAGTCCCTGCTCATCACCGCGCTGCTGTGGTTCGGCGGCGCCGGGGAACTGGCGCCCCTGGGCGTCATCGTGCTGCTGGCGGTCCTGGCCGGGGCCACCGGCCCGCAGGTCGGCCCGCTGGCCCGCGTGCGCTGGATGGCGCTAACCCGCAAGCGCGAGTCCGGGGGGCGCGAGCTGTCCGCCGCCCTGAGCTACGAGTCGATGGTCGACGAGCTGGGCTTTGTGCTCGGCCCCGCCGCTGTGGGCCTGTTCGCGGCTCTGGTCGCTCCCTGGCTCCCGCTGGCCATCGCCGCGGCGCTCACCCTGGTCCTGGTGCCGCTCTTCGCCGTGCACCGCACCGAAAAGGCCGTGGTGCCGGCGGTGAGGAACGCCGTGAAGGTCAGGCTCACCGCCCACCAGCTGACAGGGATCGGCCTCGCGGTCCTCGGGATGATCGGCATGGGCACCTTCTTTGGCTCCAGCGCCGCCGGCACCCTGGCTTTTGCCGGTGAGCTGGGCAACGCGAACATCGGCGGGCTGCTCTACGCTGCCGTCGGACTCACCTCCGCGATCGCCGCGCTCTCCGTCGCCTTCTGGCCCGGCGGATGGCCGCAGGCCAGCCGCTGGCTTGCCGCGGCGATCTTCATGGTCCCCGCCGCCCTGGCGCTGCAGCTGCCCGGGGAACTGGTCCCGATGATTGCGGCCCTGCTGCTGGTCGGCATTCCGGTCGGCCCGATCCTGGTCACCGTTTTCACCCTCGGCGGGGAAATCGCCCCGCCGCAGCGACTCTCCACGGTCATGACGCTGCTGTCCTCGGGCATCGTGGTGGGCACGGCGATCGGCAATTCCCTGGCAGGGTTGCTCGCCGACTCGCACGGATATGCCGGCGCCTACGCGGTGGCAGCCGGGGCCGCCGGCCTGTTGCTGGCCGCAGGCATCGCGATGGCGATCCTGCGCACCATCCAGCGCCGGTCGATGATGCTCGGCACCGGCCCGCGCTCCTAGCAAAAGCACCTGGTGCAAAAGCGGGCGGTGACTTGGAAGGGGAAATCCCTCCAGTCCACCGCCCGCTTGTCGTATTCCCCGGGGAACTCAGCCCAGCTCCGCCTCGATGGCGCGGGCAGCCGCCTTCAGCCGGGCGCCGATGGCGGCAACCTCGTTCGTCCGGGACCCGGTGCTGTAGACGACGGCGACCGCCGCCGGGAGCTGCCCCGGCACCGCAATGGGCGCCGCGACCGAGGAAAGCCCCGGGATGACCTCGTCGATGCTGGTGGCGTAGCCCAGGGTGCGGGCCTCGGAGGCGATCTGCCGGTACGGCGTCTCGTGGTTCAGCGCCTCCCACTGCGCCTGGGTAAGCGTTGACTGCATGGCAATGCCCGGCGCGCCGTGGCCGAAGGGGTGGCGCGAGCCCGGGCGCTGCACCACCGCGGCATGCACGTGGCGCGGCTCCACCGTGACCAGCGTGGTGCAGTCGGGCTGGTCCCACACGGCGATGAAGGCGCACATCTTCAGCTCGTTGGCCAGCAATGTCAGTTCCGGAAGCGCCGCGCTCTGCAGGTCCCGCTGCACGCTGCTGGCCAGCACCGCAAGCCCCGGGGCGCCGTGCACCCGGCCGGACTCGTCGCGGGTGACCAGCCGGTGGGATTCCAGCGTGCGCAGGATCCGGTAGGCGATCGAGCGGTGCACGCCCAGGTCCTCGGCGAGCTCGGCGATGGTCATGGGCCCGTTGGCCTCGGCCAGGATCTCCAGCATGCGGATGCCGCGGGAGAGTGTCTGCGACGCCGGGGCGGTGGTGCTGGTGGCGGTCATGGGGGCTGGTGCCGTCCTTCGGTGGGTTCGCTCTTCGGGGCATGGCCCGCGGGGGTTGTGGGTCAACCCGTGCTGGGCTATGGTGCAAATACAATTCTCTATTGGAACTGCTCGTTCGATATTAGAACATTTTCCGCGTGAATGCGAGGGTCGGGCGGGAGCGGGAAGCAGGGGCACGCCATGATCGTCCCGGGCAAGGACGAAATTGCCGAGGGTGGTGTCCCGCGCCGGATCGACGCCTCCACGTTGCCACATTTCCGCGGCAGCCTGGGTCGTTTTGCCACCGGCGTGGCCATTGTGACGTTTGACGGGCCAAGCAAGCGCCACGGCATCACGGTGAACTCGTTCACCTCGGTCTCCATGGACCCGCCCCTGGTGCTGGTGTCCATTGCCCGGAAGTCCAGGGCCCACGACGAGCTGGCCAACCGGCCCTTCACCGTGAACATCCTGGGCGCCGAGCAAAAAGACCTCGCCCTGCACTTCGCCGGCCGGCCCTCGCACGAACCGGCCTGGATCGAAGGCGCCACCGCCCCGCGCCTGGCGGGCGTGCTCGCCTATTTCTCCTGCACCCCGTGGGCCGCCTACGACGGCGGGGACCACACGCTCTACCTGGGAGAGGTCCGGGACTTCAACTACCGCCGGGGCGACGCCCTGGCCTTCGCCAACGGGTTCTTCACCACCATCCCCGAACGCCACCTCGGCGTCGAGGAGCTGCTCTAGGGCCAACGTCGCAACCGAAGCACCGCCACCACGCAAAAGGGGTCATGAAAATGGGCATCAGAACCGGGGCACAGTTCCTCGCCAAGCTGGACGCGATGCGCCCGCACCTGGTCATCGACGGGGAGGTGGTTTCCGAGAACCTGACCCGGCACCCCGCCTTCAGGCAGCTCGCGCTCACCTACGCGAGGCTCTACGACATGCAGCACGAGCCGGAGCACCGGGAAGCGCTGACCTATGTCTCGCCCACCTCCGGGGAACTGGTCAACGCCTCGTTCCTGGTGCCGCGCACGCCGCAGGACCTGGCCCAACGCCGGGCCGCAACCGCCACCTGGGCCGAGTACTCCAACGGCTTTCTGGGCCGCACCGCCGACTACATGAACTCCGCCCTCACGGCGCTGGCCACCGCCAAGACGTTTTTCGCCCAGGCGGACCCGGTGTTCGGTGAGCGCATCGAGGCTTACTACGAGTTCGCCCGCGAGAACGACCTGCTGGCCACGCACACCCTGATCCCGCCGCAGGTCAACCGCTCGGTCTCCGGCTCCGAGCAGATGGGCGGACAGCTCACCGCGCGCATCATCGAGGAGCGCGCGGACGGCGTCGTCATCAGCGGGGCCCGGATGCTCGCCACCGTCGCCCCGATCGCCGACGAGTTGCTGGTATTCCCCTCCACCGTGCTGCGCGGCACCCCCGAGGACGCGCCCTACTCCTTCGCCGTGGCGGTGCCCAACGACGCGCCGGGGCTGCGCTACCTCTGCCGCACCGGGCTGCACAACGGGGGCAACACGCACGACGAGCCGCTGGCCGCCCGCTTCGACGAGATCGACGCGGTCGTGGTGTTCGACAACGTGTTCATCCCCAACGAACGCATCTTCATGCTTGGCCGCCCGGAACTGTGCAACGCCTGGTATGCCGAGACCGGTGCCGGGGCGCTGATGACGCACCAGGTCGTCACCCGCACCGTCGCCAAGTCCGAGTTCTACCTGGGCCTGGCCTCGGAGATCGCCGGGGCCATCGGCATCGACGGCTTCGCGCACATCCAGGAGGACCTGGCGGAGCTGATCCGCAACGTGGAAATCGGCAAGGCGCTGGTCGTCGCGGCCGAGGCGCAGGCGGCCCCCAGTGTCGACGGGGTGTTGCTGCCGCACTGGGAAACGCTGAACGCCGCCCGCAACTGGTACCCGAAGATCTCCCAGCGCTTCCCGGAGATCATCCGGAAGTTCTGCGCCTCGGGCCTGATGGCCCTGCCCGGCCAGGGGGACCTGGAGGTCGCCGGGGAGGACATCGCCACGTACCTGCAGGGCAAGAACCTGACCGGGCCCGAGCGGATCCGGCTGTTCAAGCTGGCTTACGACGCCTCGATCACCGGGTTTTCCGGCCGCCAGGCCCTCTACGAGTACTTCTTCTTTGGGGATCCGGTGCGCATGGCCGGGGCGATGGTCAACGGCTACGACCGCGAACCGGTGAGGGCGCGCGTGCGTGATTTCCTGGCCCGGGACCAGTGAGGAGCCGCGCCCTGGAACCCGGTGCCGGCGCGCTGGCGTGGCGGAGCGCAAGCGTCAGGCGCCCCCGGCGCAGGCGGGAAAGGAAATCCTGCTGCCGAAGTGGCGTGAGTGAAGTCACGTTCATGGGTTATGATGGCCACAGCACTTTACCGTCCGAACGGTCGGTTCACACTCACACCGCGCGAAGCGCCGAACGCTGGAGTTCTCCCATGGCTTCCTTACCCCTTCCGGCCAGCAGCAAACGTTCCGAGGAACGTCGCGTGCTTGCCGGCACGCTGGTCGGCACCACCATCGAGTGGTACGACTTCTTCATCTTTGCCCAGCTCACCGCGACCCTGCTGACCCCGCTCTTCCTGCAGCCGTTGAGCGTTTCCAACCCGGGCCTGGGACAGATCCTGGCCTTCGCCATGATCGGCATTTCCTTCCTCTTCCGCCCGTTGGGCGCCATCGTTGCCGGCCACCTGGGGGACAAGTACGGACGCAAGCGCATCCTGGTCGCCACGCTGATCCTGATGGGTGCGGCCACCGCGCTGATCGGCCTGCTGCCCACCTATGCCTCCATCGGCCTGTGGGCGCCGATCCTGCTGGTGCTGCTGCGCATCATCCAGGGCTTCTCCGCCGGCGGCGAATGGGGCGGCGCGGCGTTGATGGCCGTCGAGCACGCCCCGGTGAACCGCCGCGGCTACTTTGGCGCCTACCCGCAGATCGGCGTCCCGATCGGCATGATCATTGCCACGGGCATGCTCTACCTCCTGCGCACCTCCATGACCCCGGAACAGTTCGCGGCCTGGGGCTGGCGCATCCCGTTCCTGCTCTCGGTGGTTCTGATCGTGGTCGGCTACCTGATCCGCAAGGCCGTCGAGGAGTCCCCGATCTTCAAGCAGCTCGCGCTGCGCAAGGCCTCGGAGCACACCCCGCTGAAGCAGCTCTTCCAGACAAACACCAAGGAAGTCATCCAGGCGGCCCTGATCTTCATCTCGAACAACGCCGCCGGCTACCTGGTCATCGCGTTCTTCATCGCCTACACCACCAAGGTGCTGGGCATGCCCGCCGCCCCGGTGCTCCTGGCCACCACCATCGGCTCGGTCGGCTGGCTGATCTTCACCCTGGTCGGCGGCTGGCTCTCGGACCACCTGGGTCGCCGGAACACCTTCCTGATCGGCTACGGCATCGTCTTTGTCTGGATGATCCCGATGTTCTTGATCATCGACACCGGCAGCGTTTTCCTCTACGGCGTCTCGATCTTCATCCTGACCGTCGGCCTGGGCCTGTCCTACGGCCCGCAGTCGGCCATGTACGCCGAGATGTTCCCGGCGCACATCCGCTATTCGGGCATCTCGATCGGCTACGCCCTTGGCGCGATCCTGGGCGGCGCCTTTGCGTCCACCGTGGCACAGATCCTGCTCCAGCGCACCGGCTGGTCCGGCTCGATCGCCATCTACATCATGGTGCTCACCCTCATTTCGATGGCGGCAGTGATCTGGGTCGGCGAGACCAAGGGCAACAACCTGCACGTCGAGGACGTCGATCCGGAGCTGCAGGCGGAACACGACGCCAAGCACCGGGGCCAGCACGCCTAGGCACCAATCCCGGCGCGCAGTCGCCATGAACGCGGGGCCGACCGGTTCCTTTCCCCTCAGGCGAGGTGGCAAGGAACCGGCCGGCCCCGCTTTTGTCTTGTCGGGAGGTGAATGTCCCGCCCAACGGGCAGCGGCGCTGGAACCCTAGCGGCGGGGGACCAGGGCGAGGATCTCGTAGTCGGCGAGCGAGTCGAAGCGCGAGTAGAAGGCGCTGACGGTGTGGAACACCCTGGGGGTGATGGCACAAACGACTTCGTCGACCAGCGGCTCGATTTCCTTCAGCGCCACCGCCGGGGCAACCGGCACGGCCACCACGATGCGCCCGGCGCCGGCCTCGCGCATCAATTCCACCGCTGCCAGCATGGTTGCCCCGCTGGCGACCCCCTCGTCGACCAGGATGACGGTGCGCCCGGCGACGGGCAGGACGGACTCGCCCACCAGCAGGGCCCTCAGCTCGTCCAGCTCCTTCCGCGCAGCGGTCTCCACCCCGTCGAGGATCTCCCTCTCGAAGCGCAACCGCGCCGAGTCCCAGACCCCCTCGATGTACTTCAGGGAGGTGTGCTCGCCGTAGGCGGCCAAGGCGGCGAAGGCGATGTCGGTGCGTTCGGGCATCACCAGCCGGCGCACCGCCAGCGCGTCCAGTTCAAGCCCCAGCCGCGCGGCGATCTCGGCCGCCACCTGGATGCCGCCGCGCAACAGGCCCAGCACCAAGGCGTTGGGGTCCTGCGCGTACTTTTGCAGGTCGCTCGCCAGGAATTCGCCGGCGGCCGTGCGGTCCGAGAACCGGGTGGGGGCAATGTGTTCGGGTGTCATGTCACTAAGTCTGCACCAGGGCGCGGCGGCGGGGGAGCCCAGCCACGATCTGGCGCCACTTTGCAGGCCAAAAGCCGATTATTGCGGCTACCATGTGAGCATGAGGCGACCGATGGCCCTGATCCTGGTACCGGTGACGGCCTTTGCGCTGGCCGCATGTTCGACGGGTCCGGGTGCAGAAAGCACCGAGGCCACCATGTCCCTGCACGTGGAACGCCACGGCCCGACCGCCGGAAGCGGTTTGCCGGAGTCGGGAACGCTACCGATCGTGCCGGCACCGTCGGTGTCGGCGCCGACCGCCCCGCCAGAGGTGACAGCGAGCGGGGACACCGGTGGAACCGACACGGACGCCGCGGTGATTGGCCAGTGGGGCGGGGCCACGGAGGGATCCCCGGTGCTGTGGTTCGCCCCCAAGGGGCGGTTCAACGGCCATGACGGCTGCAATTCGCTCACCGGCACGTGGGCCGGGTCCGGGCAGGGAATCGAGCTGCGGGACGTGGCCAGGACGTTGATCGGCTGTCCCGGGATGGACACCTGGCTCTCGCGTGCAAGGTTCGTGACCGTGGACGGCGAAACCCTGCGGGTCACGGACAAGGACGGCAAGGGCATCGGCACGTTGCCGCGCATCAACGTGGCCGGCTGATTCCAGGCAACGGACCGAATCTGCGTGGCGGGGCCCCGGGCCGCGCCACGAGCATCCCGTTCCCCGGTGGGTCCGGCTTTGTCATCGGCCCTAGGTGCGCCGCTGGCGGATGGCCCCGTAGACCCCGGCAACCAGCACGGCGCCCAGGATCGAAAGGACCCAGGTGCGCAGGTTGAAGAACCCGCCCAGCCCGGTGTTGAAGATGAGGCTGCCAAGCCAGCCGCCGACGACGGCGCCGGCCACCCCCAGGAGCAGCGAGGTGGGCCAACCACGCTTGACGCGGCCGGGCATGATGTTCTTGACCAGGGCGCCGACGATGAGCCCCAAGATGATCCAGCCGAGCAAACCCATCGAATTCCCCTTCGATGCATCGGATACCCGGGCTTGCGTCCGGTGGGCGCGGTCGGCGGGTGGTCCTCTTGTGCAACAATTTACGTCTCGCGCCTGCCGGGGGCAATGGGCGCGGTGCGGGGATGCCGGACCGGGATCCGCTCCGCGGGCGATGGCGATGCCGCGATCTCTGCGCAGGAGTGCAAACCTTGGGCAGGTCCAGGTCCAGGGCCGCCGACGGCAGACGCCCGTCCTCCGGCATTCCCCAGCTGATGCTCTCCGGCAACGGCAGGTGGTGACACGCCACCGGATGCAAGTCGAGCGGACCTCGGCGGGTGACGTCGGCCTTGTCTTTGGTGCGCACGTCGGTCACGGTGGTGAGTCCGACGCACCCGAGGCGGACGATGATGGGGCTGCCGCCAGCGCCCACGAGTCAGGCGATCGTCGCGCCGCGCACGTTCCCCTGGAGCAGACCTTTCGCGTGGCGAGAAAAACCACATGACAGCTGCAGACCGCCGGACCGGCAAGGGTCCGACGGTCCGCCGCTGTTGATTCGGTGGAACTCCGTCAGTCCGCGGGCGTCCCGGCCGTGCGGACCTCAACGGTCTCGGTCAGCGCCACGTCACCCGAGGAGCTGCCCACGCGGACTTCGAACTCTCCGGTCGGTGTGGACCACGAGTCCGCGTCGGCATCCCAGACCGAGAGCGGATGGTTGGACGCGTCCGGATCGATGGTGATCTGTACGCGCTTCTTCTCTCCCGGCTGCAGCTCCACCTTTTCAAAGCCGACCAGGCGCTTGGGCGGCTCGTTTGCCGAGCCCGGGAGGCCGAGGTAGACCTGGGGCACTTCGGTGCCGGCCACGTCCCCGGTGTTCTCGACGAAGAACTGGACCTTGATCGGCCGGGTCCCGTCGGACACCCGCGGCGTCACCGTAAGCTTCGAGGTCTTGAACTCCGAGTACGAGAGGCCGTGGCCGAACGGGAACGCCACGCAGGAGTTGGAGCCGTCGTCAGCGACTTCGCAATCTCCGCTGACGTTGGAGTCGTACCAGCGGTAGCCGACGTTGAGCTTCTCGGTGTACTCGACGGTTTGTTTGCCGTCGATGATCTCGCCGGGGAACTGCAACACCGAGGCGCTGTCCATGAACCCCTTGCCCGTGTACGGGTAGGTGACAGGAGACTTGCCGGACGGGTTCTCGACGCCGAACAGGAGGTCCGCGACGATGTTGCCGTCTTCCTGGCCGGGGAACCATGCTTCAAGAATGGCCGGACCGGTTTCACCCACGAGTGCGGGATCCATGGCGACGCCCGCGTTGTCCTTCAGGACCAGGGACGTCTTCTCCGCCATGGACGGCGCGGCCTGCATGACAGCCTTGATCATCGCCACCGTGTTGCTGTTTTTCGCGGGGTTTTCGCCATCGTCGGTTGCAATCTTGTTCGGCAGGGCTGCGTACCAGTCCAGATCGTCGCCAACGGCTGCGCGCTCCTTGCCGGAGGTATCCGTGAATGTCGTCCGGTCGGCGCCTTCCTCGGAGATCGTTCCGGCCATCATCACCACGTTGTCGGCGTTCCGGGCCTCGTCTAGTGCCTCCTCGAAAGTGATTTTCTCGCCGTCAACCGTGGCGTTGGCGTTTGCGTCGTCGACGAGGACCAGCTTGACCTTCGCCTCGGCGTTGCCCAGGTTGCCCAGCACGTTCTTGATGCCGTCCACGGGGGAGACCGTGTAGTCGGGAACGACGTCGGAGCTGCCGCCGCCCGCGCCCATCGGCTCACCGACCTTCACGCCGCCGGCCACCGCCTGCTGGGCATAGACCTGCGATGCCTTGCCGATCACCACAATCTCCTCCACGGAGGAATCGATCGGCAGTGCGCCATTGTTCTGCAGCAGCACGGCACCCTTGGTGCCGATCTCGCGGGCCTTCTCGCCGCCGGCCGCATAGTCAATCGGGGTCTGCTCAAGCGGCCGGTCGAAGATGCCGTACTTGAACATCTGGACGTAGCGCCGGTCCAGGGCGGTGTCGATATCGGATACCTGCAGGTCGCCGGCGTCGAGCGCGGCGGTTAGCAGTTCGGGTGCCCACTGCTGCGGGACAGGCATCATGTGGTCCAGGCCGCCGAGCAGCGTGTCAACGGTGCTCTTGGTGGCGAAGAAGTCGGACTGGACATAGCCCTTGAAGCCCCACTGGTCCCGCAGGACGTCGTTCAAGATGTAATCGTTCTCGCAGGAGGAGACGCCGTTGACGTAGTTGTACGCACACATGATGGAGCCAACATCGCCGTCCTTGACGGCCATCTCGAACGGCAGCAGGTACATCTCGTGCAGCGTGCGTTCATCGATGGTCTCCTGGATCGTCATCCGGTTCGTTTCCTGCTCGTTGGCAACGAAGTGCTTTGCCATGGCGATCAGGCCGTGGTCCTGGACGGCCTGCGTCTCGGCAACGCCCATGATGCCGGTGAGGTAGGGGTCCTCGCCGAAGTATTCGAAGTTGCGGCCGAGGACCGGCAAGCGGGCCATGTTCAAGCCGGGGGCTTCGAACACATGCAGGCCGAGGTTCTTCATCTCGGTGCCGATTACATCGCCAAACATCGAGGCGACCGCCGGATCGAAGGACGCGGCGACCGATGTGGCAGAGGGCAGCGCCGTCGCCTTTGCCGACGAAGGGTCCGTGTAGGCCGCCCACGGAGAGGCGTTGGGATCGGTGGCCAGTGCTGGGTCGACACAATCATTCTGACCCACACCCACAGGGCCATTGGTGATGCGCAGGGTCGGAACGGCCAGTTCGGCAATCCCGGTGACGTGCCGGGCGCCGTAGCACTCGGGCAGGTCCGGGAGGATTTCAGGGTGGGCACCTGTTAGTTGCTGCAGCTTCTGATCCAGCGTCAGGGCTTCGAGCAGCAGCGCCGAGCGCTCTTCGGGCGCCAGCGCGGTATTCATCCACGGCAGTTCGGCGGCAGCCACCGCCGAACTATCCGACGCGGCGGGGTCGGCAACGGCGATGCCAGCGGCGCCGAGCGCCAGCGGCACCGCCGCAGCCAGCGCCAACAGCCCGAGTCTGCGGTTACGCGTTCGGCTTGTCATATATGGTCTCCTTCGACCTATCAGAGGATGAGGGTGCGGGGGTGCCACGCCCAACGGCCACGGTCGCTGTATAGCGGCGAGCCTGCTGAAAAGCGACGTGCGTCACACGACATGCTTCACCGCCTGGTAGCACCAGGACAACAAATTGCCTTTAGTTGCCCTGGGCATTCCCCTCCCCGGTCCCGGGCGAACCGGTCACTGCTGCGCGGTCGGCGCATCGAAACGGCAATTCCGGAACCCACTGACCAGATCGGACACCGCAGACGCCGCGGACCACGCGGCGGGCGCCCGTTGAGCTGGGAGTCCGAAACCCACAATGGCCGCAACATGGATGGGAAGATCCTTCAATCGCTTCAAGAAATGGTGCGGAATCGCCACCCGGTACCACCTGCTCGCACCGACGTACCGTGCATGCCGCGTCGTCTACGCCGTCGTCATCCGGTTTTTCCCGTAGGGCGACATGGCCTAGTCGGGGCCTTTGGAGTCCAGGGAATTCCGCGCATCCCGTGCCTCGCGCAGGAGCTTTTCCACTTCTTCCTCGTTGACCTGCGAAAAGTTGGCATAGTGGGCGCCGACTGCGGAAAAGTCCCGAGGTGCATACAGGGCGATGAGGGTCGATGCCCCCGTCATGGAACGCACCCGGTCGCGCGGCGCAACGGGGACCGCAACGATGGTTTCCGCGGCTCCGTTTTGGGCCACGACGTCCAGCGCCGCAAGCATCGTGGCCCCGGTGGCCAGCCCGTCGTCGCACAGCACGACGGCGCGTCCGGCCAGATCCGGCGCGAAGTCGGCGAAAAGCTCGGCCAGCCGGTCGAGTTCGGCGGCGGCGCGGTTTTCGACCTCCTCCAGGTCGGCGGCCGGATCCAGGTCGAGGGCGTGTCGGTGCGTCCACGGCACCAGGTACCTGCCGCGCCGGGAACGGTAGGAGGCGATGGCCCCGAAGGCGACCTCCTGGTGGCCCGGCACCCCGAGCTTGCGCACGGCAAGGGCTCCGAGCTCGGCGCCCAGCTGCCTGGCCAGCGCGGCGGCCACCGGCACGCCGCCACGCAGCAGCCCCAGCACCACGGACCGCCGATCCACGCCGTGGTCGACAAGGACCCTGCCGAGCAGGGCGCCTGCCTGTGCCCGGTCCTGGAACTGCGGCCCCGATTCCCTGCCCATGCATCCAGTGTGCTCGGGTTCCGGGCGGGAGTGAAGAGCGCCTGCGGCCAACGCCCCTGCTCACGCCGCGAGTGCGCGGGCGGGCTCCTCGCCGGTTTGCCGCCGCAACGAGCACGCAACTACGCTCGAGGCCGGTACCACCTTGCTTATCCACTGGTCAGAATGGGAATTACGCACGTGACGATGCTATTCAGGAGCTTTGCCGAGCTTGTTCCGTTCCTTTTGGTCGGTTCGGTGTTCGTCGCGGCGGTCGTCCTGGCCGTGAATTATCGCGCGATCAGGAACGCGACGCGGAGCTGGAAGTCCGTGGCGGGCACATGGCTGCTTTCCTGTTGGCTGCTGGGGGTTTGCCTGGTGACGCTCATGCCCCGGGCCGGGGGAGCGCTGCAGGAGCGCACCATTTCGTTGGTTCCCCTCGTCCACACCTTTGGCACCGGCCTCGGGGCGGGGAACTCAAACCTGGTGGAATCCCTGGCGAACGTGGCGATGTTTGCGGTGGGTGGTTTCATCATGAAGCTGGTGGCCGGATCCGCGCTGTCCAAGGTGGTCGTGCGGTGTCTGGTCCTGGCCATCTGCATCGAGGTGCTGCAATTCGCGCTGGACTTGGGGCGCGTGTCGAGCCTGGATGACGTCATCTGGGCCGGTCTTGGCAGCGCGATCGGTGCAGCGACGGCAGGACTTTTGGCCAGCAAGATGGCTGCCGCGGTCGCTTCGCCGGCGCGCTGACTTCACAGGGTCCGGGGAGTAGCATCGGGTCCACGGCTCGCCGTGTTTCAAGCGAACCAGAGGCAGGTTCGGGCGCCCGTGCGGGCACCCCCGGAAGGGAGCACCATGTCCAAGTTGATCTACACGTTCCTCGCATCGTTGGACGGCTACATTGCCGACGAGGCAGGGGGCTTTGACTGGGCCTATCCGGGTGAGGAGGTTATTGACGTCATCAACGGGATCGAGCGCGAGGTGGGCACGTACCTCTATGGGCGCACCATGTACGAAATGATGAGTGTCTGGGAGACCGATCCCTCCTTCGCCGCGCTGTCTCCCGGTAATGCCGAATTTGCCCGCATATGGCAGGGGGCCGACAAAGTTGTGTTCTCGCGCACCCTGGAATCGGTGTCCACGAAGCGCACACGGATCGAGCGCAGCTTTGACCCCGATCTCGTTCGGGGCATCAAGGCGGAGGCGGGTCAAGACCTCGGCATCTCCGGCGCCGACGTGGCGGCATCGGCCTGGCGCGCGAACCTGATCGACGAGTGCCAGGTCTTCGTTGCGCCGATGCTCGTCGGGGGCGGCAAACGGATGTTCCCCGACGGCGTCAGGCAACCGCTTGAGCTGCTGGACGAGCGCCGCTTCGCCAACGGCATGGTCTTCCTGCGGTACGCCGTGAGGCACTGACCCGAGGAGCCGTAACGCAGAAGGGGCCGGTGGCCGTGCGCACCATCGGATTGATGATGCGCACGGACACCGGCCCACTTCATGCGCCAGGGCGCATGCGGGTCGAGAGGGCCTAGAGCTGGTGGCCCATCTTGAAGCCGACTTCCTCGCCCGGATCGCCGGTCAGTGCGTCACCCGGTGCGCGGGTGTAGGAGAAGCCGTCGGCTCCGACGGTCACCTCCATCTCCGAGGAGTGGGTGCGCTCGACGACGTCCTGCGGCTTGCCGTCCAGGTCCAGGACCAGGGAGGCTTCGGTGTACCAGGACGGGACAACGGGGTTGCCCCACCAGTCGCGGCGCTGGTTGTCGTGCACGTCCCAGGTGATGACCGGGTTGTCCGGGTCGCCGGTGTAGTAGTCCTGGGTGTAGATCTCGATGCGGTGGTCATCGGGATCCAGGATGTAGAGGTAGAACGCGTTGGAGACGCCGTGGCGTCCGGGGCCGCGCTCGATGCGGTCGGACATGCGCAGCGCGCCCATCTTGTCGCAGATCTGGATGATGTTGTGCTTCTCGTGGGTGGAGAAGGCAACGTGGTGCATGCGCGGGCCGTCGCCGCCGGTCAGGGCGGTGTCGTGCACGGTGCCCTTGCGGTGCATCCAGGCGGCGTAGGTGACGCCCTGGTCGTCCTGGATGTCCTCGGTGACGCGGAAGCCCAGGTCCTCGAGGTACTTCCGGCCGCGCGGGACATCCGGGGTGACCTGGTTGAAGTGGTCCAGGCGGACCAGTTCGCCCGGGGAGTAGATGTCGTAGCGCTGGTGCAGGCGTTCGACGTGCTCGGTCTCGAAGAAGAACTCGTACGGGAAGCCCAGCGGGTCCTCCACGCGGACCGAGTCGCCGATGCCGCGCACGAAGCCTTCGGTGCGGCGCTCGGTGCGGCAACCCAGTTCCTTGTAGTACGCCTCGGCGGCGTCGACGTCGGCGTTGGAGCGCACGCGGTAGGAGAACGCAGCAACCGCCGCAATCGGGCCGAGGGTCAGCACCAGGTTGTGGTGGATGAACTCCTCGAAGGAACGCAGGTAGATCTGCTTGTCGTCCTCGTAGGACACGTGCAGGCCGAGCAGGTCCACGTAGAAGGCACGGGACTTTGCCAGGTCGGTGACCACGATTTCCATGTACGCGCAGCGCAGGATATCGGGGGCCGGGACGGAGGGCTTGGGGATGACGTTGGACATGATTCGCTCCTTTGCGGAAAAAACTGGAAAAGCGGGGGGTGGGGGAAAGCGGGTTAGGCGCCGAACTTGGGGGTGTGGACCTCACCGAGGGTGATGTGCACGGCCTGCTGGTCGGTGTAGAAGTCGATCGAGCGGTAGCCGCCCTCGTGGCCCAGGCCCGAGGCCTTCACGCCGCCGAAGGGGGAGCGCAGATCGCGCACGTTGTGGCTGTTGAGCCAGACCATGCCGGCCTCGACATCCTGGGCGAAGTTGTGGGCGCGCTTGAGGTCGTTGGTCCAGACGTAGGCAGCCAGCCCGTACTTGGTGTTGTTCGCCAGTTCCAGGGCCTCTTCGTCGGTGTCGAACGGGGTGATCGCCACGACGGGGCCGAAGATCTCCTCCTGGAAGATGCGGGCGTCGGGGGCCACGTCCACGAAAACGGTCGGGGCGACGTAGGAACCGTTTTCCTGGCCCTCGGGCAGGTTTTCCGGGCGTCCGCCGCCGGCCACGACGCGGGCCTCGGTCTTGCCGATCTCCACGTAGCTCATGACCTTGTCGTAGTGCTCCGGGTGGACCAGCGCGCCGACCTGGGTGGTCGGATCGTGCGGGTCCCCGACCTTGATGTTCTTGGCGCGGGCCGCGTAGGCTTCGACGAACTTCTCGTAGATCGGGCGTTCGACCAGGATGCGGGAACCGGCGGTGCAGCGCTCGCCGTTCAGCGAGAAGACGCCGAAGAGGGTCGAGTCGATGGCGGCGTCGAAGTCGGCGTCTGCGAAGACGATGGCCGGGGACTTTCCGCCCAGCTCCATGCTCATGCCCTTGAGGTTCTCCGCGCAGTTGCGGAAGATCAGCTGGCCGGTGGAGGATTCACCGGTGAAGGAGATCAGCGGGACCTTCGGGTGCTTGACCAGCGCGTCGCCGGCCTCCTCGCCGATGCCGTTGACTAGGTTGAAGACGCCGTCGGGCAGGCCGGCGTCCTTGAAGATGGTGGCCCACAGTGAGGCGGAGAGCGGGGTGAACTCTGCCGGCTTGAGCACCACGGTGCAGCCCGAGGCGATCGAGGGGGCGAGCTTCCAGGACTCGAGCATGAACGGGGTGTTCCACGGGGTGATCAGGCCGGCGACGCCGATCGGCTTGCGGTTCACGTAGTTCAGCTGCGATCCGGGGACCTTCAGCGCGGTATCGTGCTGCGCGACGATGAGGTCGGCGAAGAAGCGGAAGTTCTCCGCGGCGCGCTGGGCCTGGCCGCGGGCCTGGGTGATCGGCAGGCCGGTGTCGAAGGTTTCCATCTCGGCCAGGCGGTCCTCCTGGGCGACGACGGCGTCGGCGATCTTGTAGAGGACCTTGGCGCGTGCCCGGGCGCTCATGGTCGGCCACGGGCCGTTCTTGAAGGCCTCGGTGGCCGCGGCGACGGCGGCGTCGATGTCGGCCTTCTGGCCGGCGGCCGCGGTGGCGTAGGTCTGGTTGGTTACCGGGTCCAGGACCTCGAAGGTTTCCCCGCCGATGGAGTCGACGAACTGGCCGCCGATGTAGTGCTGCAGGTGTGTGGGGAGGTTCTCGGGAACGAAGTGCTTGCTCATTTACTGGCTCCTTGCCGGGTCGGGAATTGCGTCGTGCTGAAGATGTTGGGGATGCCTAGAGCGTGGAGGCCGGGAGGTTGGCCGCCGCGAGGTAGGCGTTCAGGGTGGTGGTGCGGTGGGCCCTGGCCGCCTGTTCGATTTCGGCGGCCGGGGCCTTGGCCTCGATCAAGTCCAGGAGGCGGGCATGTTCCCTCACCGATTCCCGGGCGCGGCCCGGGATGTGGGTGAAGGAGGAGGAGCGCATCACGGCCAGGCGGTTCCAGCCGCGGTGCACCAATTCCAGGATGTGCGGATTGGGGCAGTTGCGGTAGAGCACCTGGTGGAATTCGTTGTTCAGTTCGGTGAAGCGCGGGGCGTCGAAGTCGACCAGCAGATCGGCCATGGCCTGGTTGATGGCCCGGGCCGCGGCCAGCTGGTCCTCGTCGATGAACGGGGCGCTCAGCGCGGTGGCCGCACCCTCGATGATGGCCAGGGTCTGCATGGTGTGCAGGTAGAGCGTGGTGTCGGCCGCCGCCACCATGGCGCCGACGTTGCGTTCGAAGGTCACCAGGCCCTCGGCCTCGAGTCGTCGGATGGCCTCGCGCACCGGGACCACGGAGCAGCCAAGTTCCGCGGCGATGGTGCCGAGCACCAGCCGGTAGCCGGGGGAGTAGGTTCCCTCGGTGATCTTCTCGTGGAGCAGCCGGTAGGCCGACTCTGATTTGCTGGGGGCCATGACGGTTCCTAGAATTCCGGTTCGCCGTCGGCGACCCACTGGTTGTACTTCGCCTTCCAGTCCGCGTTCATCGGGAACAGGCCCTGGATCTTGTTGCCGTTCTTCACGTTCAGGAACACGAAGGTGTCCTGGCGCTCGGATTCGACGACCTCCTCGGCGATCTCCGCGGCCAGGTGCGGCGGGATGACCAGGATGCCGTCGGCGTCGGCAATCACGATGTCGCCGGGCACGATGGTGGTCCCGCCGCAGCCCACTGCAACGTCGGTGTCCCACGGCACGTGCTTGCGCCCGAGAACCGCCGGGTGCGCGCCGTTGTGGAAGGTCGGGATGTCCAGGGCGGCGACGGCGTCGAGGTCGCGGACCCCGCCGTCGGTGATGATGGCCTCGGCGCCGCGGACCTGGGTGCGCATCGCCAGGATGTCGCCCAGGGTGCCGGAGCCCTTTTCGCCGCGGGCCTCCATGACCAGGATCTCGCCCGGGCCGATGTCGTCGATCACGCGCTTCTGGGCGTTGTAGCCGCCGCCGTGGGTCTTGAAGAGGTCCTCGCGGTTGGGCACGTAGCGCAGCGTGCGTGCCGTGCCGATGACCTTGGTCATGCCCTTGGTGGCCTGCAGGCCGTCGACCGAGACGTTGTTCAGCCCGCGCTTGCGCAGGGCGCCCGAGATGGTGGCGGTGGCGACGGAGAGCAGCTTGGCCTTGACCTCGTCGGTCAGCGCCTCCTTGCCGGTGATCGGGGAATCGATGCCGGCGTCGGCGGCGGTGCCGAAGGCGTCGATCTTGTCCGCATCGGTGATCTTCGGCTGGTTGCCGAAGGCGGCGAAGGCCTCGGTGCCTTCAACCACGGTGGTGGCCAGGCGCCCGGTGGACAGGCCCGCTGCCTCGTCGTCGACCTGCACCTCGACCAGGTCGCCCGGGACGATCACCGAGGATCCGGCCGGGGTTCCGGTGAGGATCACATCCCCTGCCTTCAGCGTCATCTGCTGGGAGAGGTCGGCCACGATCTGCGCGAAGGAGAAGATGAGCTCGGCGGTCGAGGCGTCCTGGGCGATCTCGCCGTTGACCCAGGTGCGGATGCGCAGTGCAGCCGGGTTCAGGGCGGCTGCCGGCAGCAGGACCGGGCCCAGCGGGGTGTAGCCGTCGCCGGACTTGGAGCGGATGTTCGAGCCCTTGTCGGCGTACTTCATGTCGTACACGCCCAGGTCGTTCGAGGCGGTCACGAAGCCGACGTGGTTCCAGGCGTCCTCGACGGAGACGCGGCGGGCGTCGGTGCCGATGACCAGGGCGATCTCGCCCTCGAAGGCGAGCAGCTCGGTGCCGGCGGGGCGCTCGACGGTGGATCCGGAGGCGGCCAGCGAGGAGGAGGCCTTCATGAAGTACGACGGGAAAGCCGGGGTGCGGCCGCGCTGGGCGGCACGCGAGGAGTAGGAGAGATGTACAGCAAGAACCTTGCCGGCCTTGTCGAAGATGGACTGGTCGACCTGAACCAATTCGGTGGCTGTGGCGTCGCTGCTCACGGTTTCCTCCTGTTGTGTATGAAATCGTATACGATCCAGTGTGATGCGGATCTCCGCACTTGTCAAGACGTGTCGGCGAACACGTTCGGCCGGCGCCGGGGGACCGGGCCTCCGACCCCGGAATCGCGCGGAAACTTGTGTGCCGGGCGGACGAAAAAATGCGGCCCCCGGTACGTGGTCCCCTCGCCTCCGCTTGCTGCCGCCGCCCGCCCCCTGGAAGCCTAAGGCGGCGGGGCGGACACCGTCCACCGATTCGCCGACGTGCAGCCAAACCGCGCCGGCGCCCGCTCCGGGCGCAAAATGTCGGAGTGGGCCGGCAGGATTCGATAAACACGATCCCCCATCGCCGCAGGAGCCACCGCCATGCAACCCACAAGCCCCTGCCTCCCTTGGTGCGGCAAATACCCCGAGGACTGCGACGGGGACTGCCTGGCAAGAACCCGGCTGCACTCCCGGCGGCCGATGCTCCACGGCAGGAAGCGGCTGGCGGGAATCGAGGCGATGGGTGCGGAAGCCAACGAGCTGGAGTTCGTGGTCGGCACCGACGCCTGGGAGCCTGGGAGCGATGCGCCGGTGATCTGGACCTGCCTCAATTTCAGGCATGTGGTTTCCGATCGCCGGAGCGATCCCGAAGCCTCCCTGCAGACCGACGTCCCGGGCATGAGAACCATCCATGCGCAGCTTGGAAGGTTCCTGGCACTGGTTCGCAGCGGGGACGCGCACCGGTCCGAGGCTCGGCCCGGATCCGTGTCCGGGCAGGCGGGGTGGAGGGCGCAGAACCCGGCGGAGCACAACTTGGACAACTGCCAGCCGTGGTGCAGGGACCACGGAGAAGAAGGGTGCGGCCTGCGGATGACGCTGGCGCTGACCGGTGCGCGCGGTGCGGAAAACCGCCTGTACTCGACTCGCGGATCCGCCGAACCGACTACGGACCTCCTTCTCGCCCATGCCATCCATGCTCCCGGTGCCGCCGGTCGTCAGGACCGCCTACACGTGGGCCTGGACTGCTGGAACACCCGTGCCGAGACCGCGCCGGAGTACCAACGGGACCGCGCCGCCCTGCTGCCCGTGGAATTGCCCGATCTCAAGCGCATCCACACCAGGCTCGGCAAGCTGCTCGCGGACGTCGATCCCCTGCGGTAGGCCTCGCGTGCCGCCACAAGCCAATCGATCCTGCGCCTGCGGGCAAGCCGTGCAAATCACTTGGCATCGACTCGCCGCATCAGTAGCGTGGGAGACACGACACCGGCGGAAACCAGGCCGGGAACCAGTCCGGAACGACTCCCCAACGGGCAACACCATTCAGGGAGACGAGACATGACGACGAATTCCCCCGACAACAGGTCGGCACACGAGGACGACTACCCCGAGGACGCCCTGGAACAGGAAGGCGGGACGCCCTTCGAGCCGGAGGACCTCGACGGTCCGGAAGATCCGGGAACCGTCGATGCGTTCCAGGACCCCGAGTACTTGGCCGAGCACCTGCCCGAGGACGTGGAGGCGGTGCCGGGGACTCCGGAGGGCGACGGGTCCTCACCCGGTGCCCCGTCCGAGGACGAAGACCGTTTGGACGCCGGGTAGGGCGATGGACGCGCGGCCGGATCGGACCATGGTGGTTGGCTTGATGGCCGACGCCGGCATGCCGCTGGTCCGTGCCCTGGAATTGGAGAAGACGCTGCCCGAGCAGTTGCGGTCACGGTTGGATTCGGCCGCCGGGTGGGAGTTGGAGGTCGCGGAGTTCTCCCTTCCCCTGGACGCCAGCGGAGAGGTGGAACTCAACGAGCATGCCCAAAAATTGCGCGAGGCGGGGCAGTGGGACTACCTGGTCTACCTGACGGACCTGCCCAAGTACGAGAACGGCGAGCCGGTCGCGACCAGCCGGAACACCGGCTCCCGGTCCGCCGTCGTGGTCCTGCCCGCGCTGGGCATCGTGCGACGGAAGCGGCTGCAGCGCGCGGTGGTCCAGGTCCTGGCCGCCCTGCACGGCGTCGGTGACCCTTATCTCCGCGACGACGGCCGGGTGCCCGCACGCGTGGACCCGTTATCCATCGAGCGCCGGATCAAGGCGGACGGGGCCGAGGACGACTCCTTCGAAACCGTCAAGGGCCTCCGGGGCCGCCTGCTCCTGCTGGTGGGCATGGTGCGCAGCAACAGGCCGTGGCGGCTGGTTCCCAGTCTGTCCACTGCCATGGCCGCGGCCCTGGCCACCGGTGCCTTTGGCATCTTCTACACCAGCATCTGGAGCATGGCCGACTACCTGCCGCCCCAGCGTCTGTCCCTCATCACCCTGCTCTCGGTCATGGTCATGGGTTCCTGGTTGGTGTTCCACAACGGCCTGTGGGAACGCCCCGTCGGCGACCGCCATCGGGAGAAGCGGGTGATCTACAACCTGGCAACGCTGTTGACCATCCTCTCGGCGATCCTGCTGATGTACCTCGCATTGTTCGCCGTCATCCTCGCCGGCGCCCTGGTTATCATCGATGCCCAGTTCCTGGCCCTGGAGCTGGGCCACGGGGTGGGCTTCGGCGAGTACCTGAACCTGTCTTGGCTTTCCGCGTCGCTGGGAACCATCGCCGGCGCCCTGGGGTCCAGCCTGGACAACGAGGAATCCGTGCGCAAGGCAACCTACAGCCGACGGGAGTACGAACGGCGGCGGATCAGGCTGTCGGATGACGCCGAAGGCGGCACGTAGCCACACGAACCGGAACGCCGAAAGCACGCCAACGAAGGAGAAAAATGAAACTTTTCACCAAGCTTCTGACCATTGCCCTCTCGCTCCTGGCTGGACTGGCCGGGGCGCGGATCTCCGGCGCGGTGTGGAAGCGGGCCACCGGCGAACAGCCTCCCGCCGTGACCAACCCGGAATCGCAACAACGAACGAAGATCGGAAAGGTGCTGGCCTTCGCCGTGTTCTCCGGAGCCACGGCATCGGTCGTCCAGGCCGTCACCAAACGCTGGACGCAGAATCTGATCGAGAAGAAGAGGACCCCGTAGGCAGGTGGAGAAGAAGGGAATTCACGATGGAACATCGGGACAATGACACGACCGACGCGGCGGAAGCGCCGCGCGTCGCCGCCGGGGACCGGTCCCCTGAACCCGAGGACGAGGCAACGCCCTCGGCGGAGCAGGAGGTCAAACCGGGCATCAACCAGGACCGCTCCACAACGGGGGCCTTTTCCTCCGAACCGGACGAGGAGGCGTCCGGAACCGACTAGTCGTAGCGGCCCCGCCGACCGCGTCCGCCGGGGCCGCGCATTCATTGATCACCGCGGGGCTTTGCCCTAGCGTAAATCGTGCGAACACAACGCCCACGAAGACTGGAGGATTTCCCATGGATGAGCGCGAACCCCTCAAGCCCGATTCCGAAGCCCAGCTTTCCCCGGACAACCCCGTCACCCGCCACCCCAGGATCTCGCCGCCGAAACAGGACCAGCCCGAACCTGGCTTGGACGCCAAGCTCGATCCCCAGGCCGACCACGGCGAAAAATCATATGTCGGGACGGGCCGGCTCAAGGGACGCAAGGCGCTGATCACCGGAGGCGATTCGGGCATCGGGGCGGCCGTGGCAATCGCCTTCGCCAGGGAGGGGGCGGATGTCGCCATTGCCTACCTGCCGGCGGAGGCCGAAGACGCCCGCAAGGTCATCGGCGTGATCGAGGCCGAGGGGCGCGTGGGCATCGGCCTGGCCGGCGACCTCCTCGACGCCGGCTACCGCAACTCGCTGGCAGACGAGGCGGCGGAGAAACTCGGGGGCCTGGACATCCTGGTCAACAACGCCGGCAAGCAAATCGCCATCGAGAACCTCGAGGACCTTGACGACGAACAGATCCTGCAGACGTTCCAGGTCAACGTCCTGGCCATGTTCACCGTCACCCGCGCGGCGCTCAGGCACCTCCCGGCCGGCTCCAGCATCATCAACACGACCTCGGTCCAGGCCTACGACCCGTCGCCGACGCTGTTGGACTACGCCTCGACGAAGGCGGCGATCAACGCGTTCACCAAGGGACTGGGCGTGCAGCTGGCGCCTCGCGGAATCCGGGTCAACGCCGTGGCCCCTGGGCCCGTCTGGACCCCGCTGCAGGTCTCGGACGGCCAGCCGAAGGACGCCTTGCCGAAGTTCGGTCACAACGTACCGCTCGGCCGGGCTGGGCAACCCGTTGAGCTGGCCCCGGCCTACGTCTTCCTGGCGTCTGCCGAATCCAGCTACGTGGTCGGGGAAACGCTGAACGTCAATGGCGGCAAGTCGACTCCCTGAGTCCGGTTTCCGGGCGGGCAAACCAAGAGGAGAATCCACGATGGATAAACACGACCTTCCCACGGGAGGGGAGCCAGAAGCGGAAACGCGCGGGAGCGAAGTCGAAGCTGATCCGTTGAACCTTCAGCAGGACGATCCCGAATGGTCCGATATCCCCGATGAGCCCGAGGCTCACGCCGGTAAGGCTACGGCCCGACCCTCAGACACCGAAATCGACATCGACAGACAGGAAAATATCGCGATGGGCAACAAATCAGCCTTCGACCCAGAGAACGAACAAGCGCCGGAGTCCGACGAATCGGCAGTGTCTGAAACCGTTGATGCCGTGGCCACCTCCAACCCCGATCCGGTCAAGCAAAAAATCACAGGGCTGGAACCAGGAGGCGGAGTCCCTCCGGGCGAGACGCCCCCGGGTGAGGGAACGATGAGCCAGGACCAAGGGCACGAAGAGTAGCCTCGCAACGCGAGCAACAGCGCGTGCCCTTTGGACTTTGGTTTGTCCTCGACCGGAGCCTCGGCTCCAGTCGGGGACAAAATCGTGCAGGGGAGTGAACTGGATCTTGCCACCACGGTGAAGTGCGCCAAGTTCCGCGTCCACGAAATATGCGCCGACCAATTTTGCACGCCGGGCACGCAAGCTGAAGCGGCCGTCGCCTGGCACTCGCAGACTGATGCCGCGTCCCCGGCCTTCGGAGGCATAACAGGGGACCTAAGGCGTCAAACGGGTGGGCTGGAGCTCCCCGGTGACGCAATCGCCGGGGAAGGCGTTGCCCTTGCCCGTTTCCTGTTTCCGCTGGGCACTCCCGCTGGTTGGTGCCGTATGCTCCGCGGGAGCATACGGCGCACTACGGGCTATGCTTCGAACCGGTAGCCCATACCTGGTGCTGTCAAGAGATGCCGGGGGTTTGCGGGGTCTTCCTCAAGCTTGCGTCTGAGCTGTCCCACGTAGATGCGCAGGTAGTGGGTTTCCTTTTCGTAGAGCGGCCCCCAGACCTCGCTGAGGATCTGTTGCTGGGACACAAGCCTTCCCCGATTTTCGACGAGTAATTGCAGCACGCCCCATTCACGCGGGGTGAGACGGATTCGGTGTCCTGCACGGGAGACGGTCGCAGCCATCAAATCGATCTCCAGATCGCCTGCTTCCACCGTCCCGGCCTCACGGACGGGCCAGGAACGCCGCTCGACGGCGCGGAGCCTGGCCAAGAGCTCATCCAGGCCGAAAGGCTTGGTGACGTAGTCATCGGCCCCGGCATCGAGTGCCTCGACTTTGTCGGAGGAGCCATGGCGGGCCGAGAGCACGATAATGGGCAGTTCTGTCCAGACTCGCAGCCTGCGGATGACCTCGGTGCCGTCCATGTCCGGCAGCCCGAGGTCGAGCACGAGTACGTCCGGGGGCTGGGAAGCAGCTGCCCGCAGCGCTTTGGCGCCGTCGGGTGCGGTCGTGACGGCATAGCCTTCGGCCTCAAGATTGATCTGCAGGGCGCGGACGAGCTGGGGTTCATCGTCTACCAGCAGGACGTTTTTCATACGGAGTCCTTGAACGTTGCCAACCCTGTGTAAAGCGGCAGCCTGATGGACATGGTGAGTCCGCCCCCGGGCGTTGGCTCGGCCACGAGCTGACCCTCCATGGCCTCGATAAAACCCTTGGCCACCGCCAGTCCAAGGCCGATGCCTGCATCGGGGGACGCGTCGTCGAGTCGCTGAAAAGGCTGGAACATTGCCACGACCCGGTCCGCGGGCACGCCGTCGCCATGGTCCACGACGCGCAGTTCACCAAAGGGACGGCCGTCAGGCCAAACATGCAGGCTGCCTCCGACCGTGGCACGCACCGCAATATCGGTGCCCGAGGCGTACTTCACCGCGTTCTCCACGAGGTTGGCCAACGCCCTCTCAAGCAACCCGCGATCCGCGTCCACCGGTGGCAGGTTGGGGGCCAGTTCCGCACGCACGGCCCCGTCCGGGACCCCGGCAAGCGCTTCGGGAACAACTTCGAGCCACGTGACGGGTTCGTGCAGCACCTGGACGCTGTCGCTGGAAAGCCGCGACATGTCCAATAAGTTCCCCACCAGTCCCTTGAGCCGGTCGGTGAAGCTCTGAACCGCGTCCAGCATCTCTTCCTGCTGCTCCACGCTGGTCTTGGACCGCTGACGGCGCAGCGCGGTCAGGGCGAGTTCGATACCGGCCAGAGGAGTTCGCAGGTCATGTGAAACTGCCCGCAGGATCGACGTCTTGACCCGGTTTCCTTCGATGAGCTTGATCGAATCACGTAGCCGCAGGATGAGCCGCTCACGCTCCAACAACGCCGCAAGATGTGCCTCATAGGCGTTTAGCAGGCGCCGATCACCGCCGGTCGGCGCCGATTGGTTCAACCCGACTGCCAACCCGGGACGAGGTTGGTCAAGGGTCGTGGCGGCGTCCGGAAACTGCGGCGCGTCCGGACCGGCCGAGGCACGCAGCCGCCACAATCCGTCATCAACGCCTTCGAAGACGCTGACCCCGTTGAGTTGGAACTGCCCGCGCAACTGGTCGAGGAACTCCTCCGAACTTTGGTCGCCGGCCAGGGAGGTGCGCGCCAACTCGCTCAGCGTGGCTGCCTCGGCGCTGGAGAGGGCTGCTGCCCGGGACCGGCGGGCGGAGAGTCCCACGACCAGGGCCACGGTAATCCCGACCCCCAAATAGACCAACAGGACAAAGAAATCCTGCGGGTCGTTGACCGTCAGCGTGCCCACGGGATGGGTCACGAAATAGTTCAGGAACAATGCGTCCAGGACCGCCGCAAGCACCGCCGGCCACAGCCCTCCGACGAAGGCCACCACTATCACCGGGCACAGCCTGGCCAGTGCATGGGTCGCAAGGTTCAGCTCGTCGAACGGAGAGAGCAGAAACGTCATTCCCGCGGGCAGAATCAACGCAAGAAGGAAACCCGACAAGGTGCGCATCGGGCCCAGCCCGGAGCCGGCGGGACCCGCTCTCCCGATGCTTCTGCCGCGGATCATTCACCTATTATGCCCGACGAAGGCGAATCTTTACGGGACCCTTACGCCAAACCCCGCCGAGCGCCCATCGGCCGGAGGTAACGTCGAATTGTGTTGAAGCCCGTCTCAAGAAACCTGGTCCCAAAGCGGGGCAGCAGTCGTTTGCCGCCCCGTTGGGTCGGGATCCTGAAGCGGGTAGTGCTTCACCCGGTGCGCCTGGTTCCGCTTGCCTACCTGTGCATGATTTCAATCGGCACACTCCTGCTGATGCTCCCCGCGGCCCGCACCGCGCAAGCCGATGAGGGATTCATGCCGGCATTGTTCACCTCCGTCTCGGCGGTGTGCGTGACGGGACTGATCACCGTGGACACCCCGACGTTCTGGACGCCCTTTGGGCACGCCGTCATCCTTGGCCTCATCCAGGTCGGCGGATTCGGCATCATGTCGCTTGGAACACTCCTGGCCCTGTTGCTCCGGAAGAAGATCGGGCTCCACGGACAACTCGTTGCGCAGTCCGAGACGCACACCCTCAATCTGGGCGACGTGCGGGATGTGCTCTTCCGGGTAGCCCGGATCATGCTGTTCTTCGAAGGAGCCGCAGCCATCCTGCTCACGGGCAGGTTTTGGGTTGCCTATCACGAAAATCCGCTTACCGCCCTGTGGCACGGCGTCTTCCATGCGGTCTCCGCCTTCAACAACGCGGGCTTTGCCCTTTACAGTGACAACCTCATCGGCTTCGCGCAGGATCCATGGATCATCATCCCCATCTGCCTCGCCTTGATCGCTGGTGGACTCGGGTTTCCCGTCTTCATCGAGCTCAGGCGGCAAGGATTCAGGCTTGGGTCGTGGACGGTGCATACCCGCCTCACCATTTTCGGCACCATCGCCCTCCTGATCCTCGGAACGGTCCTGTTTGCCGCCGTCGAATGGAACCGGCAGGAAACCCTGGGCGGATTCTCCCCGGGAGGCAAGCTGCTCGCTGCGTTGGCCGGTGGGGTGTTCCCCCGAACCGCCGGCTTCAACAGCATCGACTACGCCGCCGCCGCGCCCGAAACGCTTTTCATCACCGACATCCTGATGTTCATCGGCGGCGGCAGCGCGGGCACCGCCGGCGGCATCAAGGTCGCGACCTTCCTCGTCCTGGGCTTCGCCATCTGGAACGAGATCCGCGGCAACGAACAGGTCAACATCGGCAACCGGAGCATCTCATCCTCGGTGCAGCGCCAGGCCCTCACGGTCGCCCTGCTCGGCGTCGCCGCGGTCATCATTGGGACACTCCTGCTGCTCACCTTTACGGACCACGGCTTGGACAAGACGCTGTTCGAAGCGACCTCGGCCTTCGGAACCGTCGGGCTCAGCGCCGGCATCACGGCAGGCCTGCCGGCGAATGCCCAGCTGGTGCTCATCGTCCTGATGTTCCTCGGCCGGATCGGAACCATCACCGTGAGCACCGCGCTGGCTCTCTCCCTTCGGTCCAGGCTCTTTCGGCTGCCTGAGGAGCGGCCCATCATCGGCTGACGATCAAGCCGCCGTTCCCGGTTCAGGGGTAGGCGTTTCGTGGGTGTTTTGCTCCCGGGGAACTTCTCCTTCGACGACTGCGGGCCCCCCTTTCTCGGTTGGTCAGGGACATCCGGGTGCGCACGGCCTCGGGGCGCGTCCAAGGTGCGTCCGGGACGGTGGCGCGGATGACGTAGGTGCCTTGGAGGGGGCCTCGCACTGGATGGATTTGGTGGAGCCACTCCGATGCGCTGGCACCCCCCCCGTCCGCGCCCCATCCGAACCGCGCAGCTGACCGCGCGACCCGTCAGGTGCAGGCCAACGGCGGGTTCACGGTATGAAGCAAGGCAACGCCGTGCTGTATCCCTCGGGATCAGGCCTCCAGGAATGCGACGGCCGCGTTCTTGAACTCGCGGCTGGTCACCGCATTGGCATGGTCGCGATTGGCCAGCCACAACACGGACTTCTCGGTGTCGCGGGTGGCGAGCAATTCGGTGAGCCGCGGCATGGTCGTGGCCAGCGAGTCGCCGTCGCCGGCCACCAGCAGCGTAGGCATGGTGGGGATCATTTGCTCGGGGGAGAAGGGCTCGGTCTTGATGGCCTCGATCATGCTCATGAGCGAGAACATGTCGTTGGATTCCACGGTCATCGCCATGCGCAGCAAGTCGGCCGTCGACTCGTCGGCGATCGAGGTGCCGTCGGCCAGGTAGCGCTGGGCCGCGTCGAGGTCGAAGGCCGCCAGCGGGTCGATGCTTGCCGGCCCGCCGAGCACCAGCCGGTTGACCACTTGCGGCTGGGTGCCGCCGAATTCCCACGCCAGGCGCGCGCCGAGGGAATAGCCGACCAGATCGACGCCGCTAAGTGCGTCGCTTGTCGAGAGCGTGGTGACACCGTGGTCCATCAGCAGCTGCAGCAAATCCGCGCGCATCCGGCTCGGCGTGTAGGCGTCCAGGTCCTCGGGGGCCGGGGAGGTGCCGTGGCCGGGCAGGTCGACGGCCAGAACCTTGCGCCCGGCTTCGGTGAGGCTGCGGATCCACCCGGACTTCACCCAGTTCAGCTCGCTGGAGGAGGCAAAGCCGTGCAGCAGGACCACCGGGCGCTGCGCCGTGGGGGAGCCGGGCTCGTAGACGGTCAGGCCCAGGGCGTTGGCGGTGCCTTCGACAAGGTGCTCATGTGTGGATTCCATGAGGCAGATCCTTCCAGAATAGTGGTGGCTTGGCGAGTTGCTTCGACGCCCCGGAGGTGAGCCGGGCCGGCGCCCGCCGGTCCATGGGGAGCGACTCCTACAGCGCCAGGAGTCCTTTGGCGTTCCGTGCCGCGATGGAGGTGCCGGAAAAACCCTCCAGCCAGGCGCGCAGTGCCGTGGACTCCGGCGGGACATGCGCGCGGATGCTTTCCTCCAGATACACGCCCAGGAGCCTGCCGACGCCGTGCTGGGCATGTTCCAAGCGGGGCAGCAAATGGGCGAGCACCTCGCGGGTCGCGGTGGCCGCGGAGCCGGAGATGCCGGCGGCATCTGCCAGCGACGCGGCCCAGCGCGAAAGGACGCATGCCCGGGCACAGTGCGCCAGGGCTGCGGCAAAGGGTTCTGCTCCCATGCGCTCCGGGATCGCCAGCGCGAACAGCTCGGAGGCACGGATGCGGACCTCGGCCCGCCTGGCGGCCAGGCCCAAGGCCAGGAGTTCGGCGGTCGGCCCCTCCCACCGTCCGGCATGCACCTCCAGTGCGGCCAGGACGGCATCCTCCACCTCCGGGTCGGGTGTCTCCATCGCGCGGTTCAGCCAGGAGACGGACGCGGCGGCCAGCGACAGGGTGCTGGGCGGGAACTCCATCGCGCTTTGGCGGATTTCCAGTGCGGAGGCAACCTGGAAGGCGTCGGTGGCGGACGGAATGATGCTGGGGAACTCCGCTGACGCCCGGCCGGGGGGACCTGCGTCGGCCTTGACCTTCCACCAGGTGTAGCTCCGCAGCTTCCCGCCATCCTTGAACGTCGAGGTCTCGGATTTCCAGCGGAGGCGGAGGGTGGCGGGGTGCCCCTGTCCCGCGACTGCCAGTCCCGCCTCCAGCAGGTGGCCGTCAATGGCAAACGGCGCGCGGGCCCGTGCGGCGGCCACCCACCAGGCTGCGTTGTTGATTGCCGCCGGCGGGCCGCCCAAGGCGTACGCCATGGCGTGGCCGGCCTCCGTGCCCGCGGGGCGGACATCGGCCTTTTGCAGTTGTTCGAGTGCGGCGGGACGATTCTCCGGTGCCAGGCGCAGCAACGCGGCCAGGGTGTCGAAATGAAGGGGCTCCATGCCTGCCGCGTCGTTGGCCAGGAAACGGGCAACCAGCGCGGCGGGCTCGATCCAGCCGCATGTTGCGGTGGGCGTCGCCAGCAGCACCCGGGGCTCCGCGCGTGCCTGCAGGATCTCCACGACTTCCCGGACCCGCTTGTACAGCACCGGAACGATCGAGCGGTCTTCGGGCCAGGAAACCGTCGGCTCCCGGTCTTGCCCCGAGCGCCGCACGCGCGTCGGCGGCTTGAACCTGAAGTCCGGACCGGCACCGGCAAGGATCAGTTCCGCCACCACGTTTTCGTTGTCCCCGCCGAGTTTGGCCGCACGCCGGGCCAACGGGCGCAACAGTTCGCAGGCGTCCCGGGAGGCCAGCCGGGACAGGGCCAATTCGAAGGCAACCGGGTCGCCGGGATTTTCCAGTAGCCCTGCCAGGTGCTCCGGCATCTCGGACTCGGCCCAGTCGGGCACCGGAACGGGGTGCGGCCACGGCGGTTGCCGCGGCACCTCAGCACCGGTTGGTCCCGCCGGGGAGGCGAGGGCATCCGGGGACCCGGAGGAAGCGGCCCGGGGCAGGTGCGCTGCGAACTCGATGGACACGGCGGGCGACAAACCCCGCGACCCGGCACGCAGCAGGTCATCCCGGCCGAAATCCGCCAGCAAGGCGGTGGCCGCCCGCTGCACGTCGTGGTGTGGGTGGTCCATCCCCACTTGGGCGGCGGCAAAAAGCCGGGTCCCGGCAACGCCTGCAGCGTTGCCGGCCAGGGACCGAAGAATGGCCAGGACCTTCAGCGCCGAGGTCTTGGGGGCGGCAAGGGCGGGCGCGGCATGGCGGATGAACCCCTCGGAATCAAGCGTTCCCGCCCGGTGCAACAGTTGTGCTTGCCGCACCGCCAGCGCCGTGGTGGCGGAATTGTTCGAGGCCAGCAGGCGGAGCAGCTCGCCCTGGTTGTTTCGGGCTTCGGCGGCGTCGGGCGCCAGTGCGTCATGCAGCCTGGAAAACCAGCCGGCGCGGTAGGCGGAGAAATCCCGGTTCAACGCCTCGAGGCAGCTGCGCAGCACGCGCGATCGCTCGAGGGTTCCCTCGGCTACCAGCGCCAGGATGGTAGCCGTCCAGGTATGGTTCTCGTCGCTGTACTTGTCGACGTTTGCCAGGGAGATCTCCCCGCCGCCCTCCACCTCGAAGAACCGCCAGAAAACATGTTCGCGCAGGTAGTCGTCGTGCCTCAGCATGAACTTCCGGACCCCGCCGGTGTCGGAGCGTCCGCCGAGGTGGCCCACGGCCGCCAGGACGTAGTCGTCGTCGTGCGCCAATTGCACGCGGTGGAAGAGTTCGGCCAGCCGCACGGACACGAAGTCCCGGCGCTGCGTCCATCTCCTTGACAGCTCCCGGATGTCTTTCTCGGCGTACGCCGTGGGCTCGGCGGGGTCGGTGACCTTGAGCAGCTGCTCATTCAGGGACGCCAGATCGGTGCCCGGCCGCCCAACCAGGTCATCGAGGTCCTGGTCGAATTCCCACCACTGGTAGGGCCGCCTGCTCACGGTTCCAGCCCGCCGGGCACCTGGGGTGTGCGGGCTGCACCCGTTGCCGGAAACCCGGTCCCCGGGTGCACGATGCGGGTGGCCAGGATGTGCTTGCAGGGGCCGCGCCCGTCGCGGTGGGTTGCAAACCAGGGACAGCTGCAGCTGTCGGATCCGCCGTCCCGCTGATGCACCACGTACTCGTTGCCACCCGAATGCACCGTGAACCCACGGCCGTCCGCCCCGCCGCGCGGTTCGCCCCACGCGGCCGGCAGGGGCCGTACGGCTTCGAGGGACACCAGCCTCTGCGCGTCGGCCAGGCGAGGGTTCTGTCCCGTCGCGAAGGCGGTGTCCAGGGGCAGGGGGCGATGGAAGTAGCTTCCTTCGGCGACGTCGAAGCCGACCTGCCCGGAGATTGCCAGCACCGCGAGCGCGTCCGTCACCGCAGGTATGCGGAGCCCTGTTCGCCGGCCCAGCTCCGGGATGTCGATGGAGGAATCGAGGGCCAGGGCAGCGTCGAGAAGCAATGCATCCCGGGGAGCCGAGGCGGAGGACAGCCGGTGCAGCACCCCGCCCTCGCCGGAAAACCCGCGCGACTTCCCTGGGCTGAGCGTCAGGCTCAGGCGGGCGCCGGGCATGTCCAGCACCCAGCAGCTCGCCGCGGGCAGCGACCCGGCATCGATGTCCGGTCCGTAGGCGCGCAGGCCCGTGGCAAAACGCAACAACGGCCCAAGGGCCAACAGGCGTTCGGGACCGGCGAGGCACACGGCTCCCGGGGCGGGCCGCGAGGCCGTGCGCAGAGATCGGGCTGCCCGGGCGGCCCACAACACCGTGCCGGTGGAGCTGGTGCGGGGCAGGGATCCGATGAAGCGCTTGGCTTCCGCGGGCCCCAGCTCGTGACGCAGTTTCATTGCGGTGCCCGAGGCCTGGACCTCGCACAGGCCCCTGAGCCAGCGGTTCGGCAGCTCGACCCGTTCCTCGGTCCGCTCGGAATCCATGGTGCGCACCCGCACTTCGGCTTCGCCGATGGCCAGGTGCAGGGGTTCGCCGTGGCGAAGCCCGGCCAGCGCCTGGCGCAGGGGTGGGTTGATGTCGATGTTCGTCACTCCGCCGGCCGTGAACTCGGTGTCCAGCGATGCGGCCGGGATATCGAGCCGGGCGTGGACACCGCAGCAGGCGCTGAAGGATTCGAAGCGCAACCCCGCGGGCGTCGAGGTGATGACCGGATCCGCCGCGCGCAGGATGGCGGCGAGCATTCCGGGCGGCACGTAGAACCGGGTACGGGCTACCCTGGCCACCACGAGCAGGGCCTCGGCCACGGCCAGGGGATTCGCGGGGAACCCGGCGTAGAAATACGGATTGGCAACCGGCGTTCGGTTCGCGTCCATCCCGCCGCTGGTGGCCAGGTGCATGCGGGCCGTCCCCGCCTGGTCCTCCAGGATCGAGACTCGGCCATACCGGTAGCACTGCTCGACCGACTGCCGGCCGGGAAATTCCGGGGTCGTGAGGGGTGTGCTCATGGACGGGTCACCTTCTCGCGATGGCCACCTGCGGGAGGCCGCGTGGGCTCATTGGTCCCATGCTAACCGAGACGGTCGGCCGATAGGTGTTCGAGCGCCTGAAAATGCTCGACCACCGGGAACGGCTCGTAGAAGCGGTGAAGCAGGCGCTTCCATTCCAGGTAGTTCGCCGAACCCCGGAAGCCTATGGTGTGGGCTTCGACCGACTCCCAGGAGACCAGCAGGAGGAAATGGTTGGGGGTCTCGATGCTGCGTGAGAGCTGTAGGCCGAGGTAGCCATCGGTGGCGGAGATGAGCGGGCGCGCCTGTTCGAAGGCGGCCATGAATTCCTCTTCCATTCCGGCGATGACTGGCAACAATGCGTGTTCGGTGATCATGGTTCCCAGTCTGCACCAGTGGCGCGCACCGACGCGAAACGGAGTCGCGGACCTGTGTGTCCGCGCCACAACACCGCTGCGCCCACCCCGGCACGGGAGCCGGGGTGGGCGCAGCGATCTGCGGGTCAGCGGTCCGCTGCTCCGGATTCGAGCAGGGCCTTGAGCTTCCTCAGGTCCTTGCCCATGGCCCGGCGCATCATGGGGGCCATCAGGAAGCCGGCCACCTTGGAAAAGCCTGCCGGCTCGCCGGTGTTGGCCAGCACCATGCGGGTTGCCGAGCCCTCGTCGCTCCACGTGTAGGTGGTTTGCATGGGGAAGGGTCCCTGGGAGGTGCGCATGACCAGCCTGCTGCCGGGCACCCACTCGATGAACTCGTAGGTGTACTTCAGCTCGCGCCCCAGGAAGCGGGCCCCGAAATCCACGAGCGTGCCGACGCCCACGGGCGGGCCGCCGCGGTGAACGGCCGAGCCGATGTTTGCATACCACGTGGGTGCATTGTCGGGATCGGCCGCGAACCCGGCCACGGCCGCGCGCGGCCGCTGGATCACGATCTCGCACTTGACGTCGACCATTGGCGCTCCTTAGGTGTTCCGGCCCGCTCAGCGGGCGGAAACTTCCCGGCCGGTGAAGGCAACCAGGCGATCGAGGCTGGCGGCGGATTCGTCGACCAGGGTCTCCTCGGCAAAGCTGGCGCCGCGCATCTGCGGGCTGATGGTGTTGCGAGCCAGCGACAGGACGTAGTCAGAGAGTCCCGGGGCGACCTCCAGCTCGGCTCCGGTGGCCGTGGCCAGGTCCCAGGCGTGGACCAGGAACTCGAGGTTCAGGATGTTCGCGACCATGGTGGCGGGCAGTTCGGCGAAGCCCATGTCGATGGTGCCCTCCAAGCCACGCTTGGTGAACGCCTCGAGCGTCGCCTGTGCGGCGTCGGCCACGCGGGCCTCGGCCGAGGCGGACGGGTCATCGAGCAGTTCCAGGCCCAGGGCCTTCCCGATGCCGGCGACGGAACCGACCAGGTGGTCCACCAGCTGGGTGACGCTGAAGTTTTCGCACGGCGTGGGCAGGCCGTTGTCGGTCGGCTTGAGCTGGTGCAGGACGCGCTGGACGATGGCCAGCGTGGCCTCGGCGCTGCTGAGCTCGTTGATCGGGTCCGGAAGTGCCGCCCAGTCGTCGGCTCCTGCGTCGCCGTCGGTGGCGAAGCGGACCAGCCGGTCCATGAAGTGGTTCCAGCCCTCGGTGTGTCCGGCGACTTCCTCGGGGGCCAGGCCCTCGTGCAGCAGGGTGAGCTTGGTGCCGCCGTCGGCCGGCTCCAGGGTGATGGTGACGGTCGAGGTCGCGGATTCGCTGCCCTCCCAGCCCCAGTCAAAGACCAGGCGCTTGCCGGGCTCGACCTCCGTGATCTGCCCGGCAGCCGAATGGCCGGGGGTGATGGTCCAGCGGTATTCGCCGCCGGCGCGCAGGTCCATGCGGGCGGCGACGGTTTGCCAGCGGCGTAGCCGCTCGGGCCGGGTCACCAGTTCGAAGGCTGCCTCGGGATCGATCGGAAGGAAAACGGACTTTTCAATGGACATGGGGAATCTCCTTGGTGTTTTTTAAGATTGCAGGCCCGTGGCCTCGGCCACCAGCAGGTCCAGCTCCGAAGTCCAGAACGACTCCAGCGCCCGGCGCAACGTGGCCATCCCGGCAGGGTCAAGCCGGTAATACCGGTTGCGGCCCTCTTTCCGGGCCGTGACCAGTCCGACCTCTGCCAGCAGCAGCAGGTGTTGGGAGATGGCCGAGCGGGTCACGGGGAAGCGTTCGGCCAGTTCGCTGACGGTGCGTTCCCCGTCGGCAAGGATTTGGAGCAGGGCGCGCCTGGTGGGTTCAGCGGCGGTTTCCAGAACGTCAGGCACAAAAGATACGTTAGCGCTCACTAACGTATTGCGCAACCCCTTTGCTGCCACGGGCGTCGACTTCTCGCCGGTATTCCGCGTCACAGGGCTTGTGGCGGGCCGCGCGGCACCGTATTCTTAGTTCTGGTCAACATGACACTAACTAGGAAGGTGGATCGGTTGCCGTTTTCGAACGTGGCGGAACGCCGCGAACAACCGCCGGCCCTGGCCGTGTCCACGGTGATCTTCTCGCTGCGCGACGACGAACGCACCGGGCGCAAAAGCCTGTGGCTTCCCCTGGTCCGCCGCACCCGCGAACCCTTCCGCGGCCAGTGGGCACTGCCCGGCGGCCCGCTCGGGCCCCGAGACTCGCTGCTGGACGCCGCGGCGAACAACCTGCGCGACACCACCGGGCTGGTCCCGCGCTACCTCGAACAGCTCTACGCGTTCGGCGACCTGGACCGCTCGCCCACCCGCCGGGTGGTCTCCATCGTCTACTGGGCGCTGGTCCGCGAGGACGACCCCCACGACACCGCCACCTCGGTCCTGCTCGATGACCCCAACGTCGCCTGGTTCCGCGCCGATGACCCCGAGGTGCTGGGAAACCTGGCCTTCGACCACCGCCAAATCATCGAGTACGCGCTCTGGCGGCTGCGCAACAAGGTCGAGTACGGCTCGATCGCCCACCGGCTGCTCGGCGAGCGCTTCACCCTCGCCCAGGTCCGCGAGGTCTACGAGGCCGTGCTGGACAAGGAGCTGGACCCGGCGAACTTCCGCCGGACGTTGCGCAGCACCCCCGATATCGCGGAAACCGACGAATTCCTCTCCGGCGGCAAGCACCGCCCCCCGCGCCTTTATCGCTACACCGGCTCAACCACCCACCCCCTTGAGAGCGAGAACATCTCATGAGCAGCATCAACGCCACCCTGCAGACCCTGAAACTCGTTTCGCCCGAGGCCAGCTGCAACACCGACCTGACCAAGGGCCCCTGGCTCTTCGACAACGGCGAGGCGGACTACGGACCGGGCGCCTCGCAGCAGGACGTGGCCCCGGCCGCCACCCCGCGCCAGGGGGATATCCCGGCCGAGTACCGCGAGGCCTCCGACGAGGAGCTCACCTCCCGCATCCTGGCGGCCAAGGAAAAGCTCGGCGAGCGCCTGGTGGTCCTGGGCCACCACTACCAGCGCGACGAGGTCGTGCGCTTCGCCGACTTCGTGGGGGATTCCTTCCAGCTGGCCAACGCCGCGCTGACCCGCGAAAAGGCCGAGTACATCGTCTTCTGCGGCGTGCACTTCATGGCCGAGACCGCCGACGTGCTCTCCACCGACGATCAAAAGGTCATCCTGCCCAACCTGGCCGCCGGCTGCTCGATGGCGGACATGGCCGACGAATCCTCCGTCGAGGAATGCTGGGAACAGCTCATGGACCTCTATGCGGATGAAAAGACGGAGGACGGCAAGGCCGCGGTCATCCCGGTGACCTACATGAACTGCTCTGCCGCGCTCAAGGCCTTCGTGGGCAAGCACGGCGGGATCGTGTGCACCTCCTCCAACGCCGCCACGGTGCTCGAGTGGGCGTTCGAGCGCGGCCGCCGCGTGCTCTTCTTTCCGGACCAGCACCTGGGCCGCAACACGGCCAAGGCCATGGGCGTGCCGCTGGAACAGATGCCGATGTGGAACCCGCGCAAGCCCCTGGGCGGCAACGACGCCCAGGTGATGCTCGATTCGAAGGTCATCCTGTGGCACGGGTTCTGCTCGGTGCACAAGCGCTTCACCGTCGCCCAGATCGAGCGGGCCCGCGCCGAGCACCCCGGGGTGCGGATCCTGGCGCACCCGGAGTGCCCGATGCCGGTGGTGGACGCGGCCGACGAGGCAGGATCCACCGACTACATCCAGAAGGCAGTGGCCAACGCGCCGGCCGGTTCGGTCTTCGGCATCGCCACCGAGATCAACATGGTCAACCGGCTGGCCGCGCAGCACCCCGAGCACACCATCTTCTGCCTGGACCCGGTGATCTGCCCCTGCTCCACCATGTACCGGATCCACCCCGGCTATCTCGCCTGGGTGCTCGAGGCCCTGGTGGACGGGGTCGTGCTGAACCAGATCACCGTGCCCGCGGAGGTCGCGGCCGACGCGAAGGTGGCCCTGGAGCGGATGCTGGCGGCACGGCCGTGAACGGCACCGAGCTTGTCGTCGTGGGCTCCGGGGTCGCAGGGCTCTACGCCGCACTGACCGCCGCCGTCCGCGGACTCTCCGTCACGCTGCTGACCAAGGACAAGCTGGAGGACTCCAACTCCTGGTACGCCCAGGGCGGGCTGAGCGCCGTGGGCCCGTCGGGGGCGGCAGCAGGGGACTCGATCGCCAGCCACATCGCCGACACGCTCACCGCCGGGGCGCAATTGAACGACGCGGACGCGGTGGCGATCATGTGCACCTCCGCGTGGGGACACGTGCGCCGGCTCGTGGACTTCGGTGCCGAATTCGACACCGACGCCTCCGGCGCCTTTTCCCTGGGCCTGGAGGCCGCGCACGCGCACCCGCGGATCCTGCACGCCGGCGGGGACGCCACCGGCAAGGGGCTGGCCAGTGCGCTGATCCTTGCCTGCCGCGCGCAGCAGGCGGCCGGGCGGCTGGAAATCCGTGAGCATGCCTTCGTCACCGACTTGCTCACCGAGGAGAACCCGTACGCCGACCCGGCCACGGACGATGCAACCACGCTGGTCACCGGCGTGCGCGTGCTCGGGGCGGACGGGGCCGGCGAGGACCTGCCCGCCCGTGCAGTGCTGCTGGCCACCGGCGGGGCGGGACAGCTCTTTGCCGCCACCACCAATCCGCAGGGCGCCACCGGCGACGGGGCCGCCCTGGCCTACCGGGCCGGCGCGATGATGGCCGATGCCGAATTCATCCAGTTCCACCCCACCCTGGTCAGCCCCGGCGGCTTCATGGTCTCCGAGGCCGTGCGCGGGGAGGGAGCCGTGCTCCTTGACGAGCACGGCAAGCGCTTCATGCAGGACATCCACCCCGATGCTGAACTGGCTCCCCGCGACGTGGTGGCCCGCGCCATCCACGCCGTGCGCGCCCAGGGGGGCACGGTCCACCTGGACGCCCGCGGCGTGGAGGCCAGGCACGGTGCCGGGTTCCTGCCCCGACGCTTCCCCTCCATCACCAAGGAACTCGCAAAGCTGGGCTACGACCTGGCCGCCGAACCGGTCCCCGTCACCCCGGCCGCCCACTACTGGATGGGCGGGATCCTCACCAACGACACCGGCGCCAGCACGCTGCCCGGGCTCTTCGCCGCGGGAGAGACCGCCTGCACCGGCGTGCACGGCGCCAACCGGCTGGCCTCCAACTCGCTGCTCGAGGGACTCGTCTTCGCCTGGCGCACCGTGGTGAACCTGCCCGCCGACGCCGCGGCCGCCACCGCCCTGGCCGGTGCCGTGAGCAACGGCGCGGTCATCAAGATGATTGCCGCCCGGCCCGCCGGAGCAGCGCAAACCGTTGGCCTCGACCACGACCTGGACGAAACCGCCACCGAGGAAGTCGAGCTTTCCGCGCTGCAGGACCTGGCACAGGCGCACCTGGGCGTCGAGCGCACCGCCGAGGGCCTGCGCACCGCCCTGGCGCAACTGGCACGCTGGCGCGCCACCGGAAAGGACCGCGCCGCGCATGAGCGCGCCAACCTGCTCACCCTCGCCACGCTCATCGCCACCGCCGCACTGGAGCGGGACAATTCGATCGGCGCGCACTACCGCTCCGACGCCATCGCCTCCCCGCAACCGGTCAACGGCCACCTGCCCCGCAACGCCCGGGCCCTGCCCGCTGCCGCCCCCACCCCGAGCCTAAGGACGAAGACCCTTGTCTAGCACCCCCGCCCCCGCCCCCGCACTTTCCCGCACCGCCACCGCGATGCCGGTTCCCGCGCGCGTCATCGAGAAAATCGTCCTGGCGGCCCTGGAGGAGGACAACCCCCGCGGGGACCTCACCGGGAACACGCTGATCCCCGCGCACACCACCGCCACCGCCGCGGTCATCGCCCGCGAACCGGGCATCTGCGCCGGCCTGGATGCCTTCATCGCGGCCATGAAGCTCAGTGACCCCGCCCTGGAGCTGGCGCCCGCGCTCGCCGACGGGGATGCCTTCGCCGCCGGGGACACGTTGGTCACCGTCACCGGCCCGGCCCGCGGTCTGCTGGCCGGGGAACGCGTGGGGCTGAACCTGCTCCAGCGCCTGAGCGGCATCGCCACCGCCACCGCCGCCTACGTGGCCGCCGCGGCCGGGACCGGCGCCCGGATCGTGGACACCCGCAAGACCACCCCGGGGCTGCGCGTGCTGGAGCGCTACGCGGTGCGCTGCGGCGGCGGGCACAACCACCGCGACAACCTCTCCGAGGCCGTCATGGCCAAGGACAACCACCTCGCCCTGCTGGGAAAGGGCTCGGAGCTGACCAACGCGCTGCGCAAGGCTCGTGCGTCCCTGGGCCACACCGTGCACTTCGAGGTGGAGATCGACTCGCTGGAGCAGCTCGACGCGGTGCTCGCAGCCGGGGTGGACACCATCATGCTGGACAACTTCAGCATCGCCGACCTGGCCACCGGGGTGCGCCGGATCGCCGGCGCCGCGCTCGTGGAGGCCTCGGGCAACGTTAAGCTGGAGACCGTGGCGGCCATCGCCGCCACCGGGGTCGACGTCATTTCCTCCGGCGCCCTGACCCACTCGGTGCGCGCCCTTGACCTCGGCCTGGACATCAGGATGGAAGCGAACTGACTTGATCTACCTCGATGCGGCGGCCACCACCCCCGTGCGCCAGGACGTGCTGGATGTCATCATCCCGCTGCTGACCAGCGACTACGGCAACCCCTCCAGCACCCACTCGATGGGCCAAACGGCCAAGCGTGCCCTGGACTACGCCCGCGAGACCGCGGCCAACGTGCTGGGCGTGCGCACCGGGGACGTGGTCTTCACCTCCGGGGGCACCGAGTCCAACAACCTGGCGATCAAGGGCCTTGCGCTTGGCAACCCGCGCGGTCGCCACCTGATCCACTCCGCCATCGAGCACCCCGCCGTGGCCGAGGCATGCGCGTACCTGGTGCGCCACCACGGCTTCGAACTCGACGTCGCCCCCGTCGACGAACGCGGCATCCTGGACCTGGACGCGTTCACCAAGCTGCTGCGCCCTGACACCACGCTGGTGTCCGTGATGGCGGTGAACAACGAGGTCGGCACCATCCAGCCCGTGGCCGAAGCCGCCGCCGCGGCCCACGCGGTCGGCGCCCTGGTGCATTGCGACGGGGTGCAGGCTGCCGGCTGGCTGGACATGGGCGCGATTGCCGCGCACGTCGATGCGCTGAGCATCTCCGGGCACAAGATCGGCGGGCTCAAGGGCGCCGGGCTGCTGATGGTCCGCGGCAAGCTGGCCCTGGAACCGCTGGTGCACGGCGGGGGGCAGGAACGCGAACGCCGCTCGGGAACCGAAAACGTGGCCGGCGCCGTGGCCAGTGCCACCGCACTGTCCCTGGCCGCGGCGGCCAACACCGGCGGCATCGCCGACGGCTACGGACGGCATTTCATCGACACCGTGCTCAAGGGGCTGAACACCGAGGGGCGGATCCGCGCCAGGCTCACCGGGGACCCGGCCAGGCGGGTCCCCGGCATCGTCTCCTTCGTCTTTCCCGAGACCGGCGGCGAGACGGTGCTCCTGGAGCTCGAGCGCCGCGGGGTGGTGTGTTCCTCCGGCTCTGCCTGCGCGGCCGGGTCCACCGATGCCTCGACGGTGCTGCTGGCGATGGGCTACGACGAGGACACCGCGCACACCGCGGTGCGGCTGAGCTTCACCCGGACCGTGAAGGAAGCCGAAATCGCCACCGCCGCCCGCGCCGTGGTGGCGGCGGTCAAGGCCATCGCCGGGGAGTGAGAGCGGCCCGGCCCCTCGCCGCCCATGGAGCCGAAGGCCGTTGATGTGGTATCCATGTCTGCATGACGATCGTGCTGGTTGAAGGCGAAAGCGACGCCGTCGCGGTGAAGACCCTGGCCCGGCGGCTCGGCCTGCCCGAACCGCGGGTGCTTCCCGTCGGCGGGTCCAAGGGCGCCCGCCGGGCAGCCCGGGAACTGAACGGCCAGCGGCTTGTCGGCTTGGTGGACGCGGCCGAGAGGCGCGACTTCGAGAGGGTTCTGAAGACGGTGTTCGTCTGCGACCCGGACCTGGAAGCCGAATTCATCCGCGCGCTCGGCGTGGACGGCGTCGAGGCGGTGATTGCCGGGCAGGACGAGCTTCGCTCCTTCCGCCGCCTGCAGGCCCAACCGTTCCAGCGCGCGCAGCCCGTCGAACGCCAGCTCGCCCGGTTCTTCGGCGGACGCAGCGGAAACAAGGCACGCTACGCCGGGCTGCTGGCAGAGGCGGTGTCATTGGAGTCCATTCCCGCTCCGCTGTCCTCGCTGCTGGCAAGCCTCTGAGTCTTCAGGGTGCCCGCGCGGTTCAGTGTCAGGTTCGGCGCTGGAAAGTATTCCCGATCAAGGTCGCACCGAGCACGACCGCAAAAGCCACGGGCCCAACCAGGGGGTGCCGAAATCGTGAGTGGGAACGCGCTGACGGGATCTAGTGCGATGCCTCAAACACGGACAGGAAATAGACCATCAGGGTTGTCAGTGCCATGGCCAGCGACGGCACCCAAAACGCAATGCGGTCATTGACGATCCGTGCAATCGTGAAAACCGCCGCTACGAGCGGGACGACGAAAACCAGGACGATCACGCTTGTCACCACCCACTGCGGCACCGACTGCGTTTGGTGAAAACTTGATGACACGGCAAGGGCGGCAAGGAAGTAGAGCACGATGGCGACCACCGGCTGTACGACCAGGAGGATGATTGACACGACACAGTCAATAACCAACAGGTGCCGCAGGGGTCGGTCATCGACCTGTGCTTCGCTATCCACTCATCGTCCTCACGCCTGCGCGGAGTGTCTGCCGCGGCCATCGACTGAGTCTATCCGGCGACAACCGGCGGCAGCTCCGTGCAACACAGCAAAGTCCCGTTTCTGCACCGGACCATCACAGGGCGGGGATTGCGTGGCCGTGCCCGACCTTCGGGCCGGGCAGAAGGGTTATGGCAGGGGAAACGGAATCGTTGCTGATCCTCGAAGGTTCCACACGCGCAGCCGTGTGGGCCAGCTCCGTGCGCCACTGCGAAGGGATCGGGCTGATCGGGGCCGTCCGCCGCCCGCAGCCCATTGCACCCGGCAGGCCCACATTTCGGGACAGCACTGCCAGTACCTCGCCGATGCCGTCGAACAGCACACCGTGGGGGAACAGCGCCCAGGACACCGGCCAGCTCCGGCAACGTTGTTGGAACACCGCGCACTCCGAAACATGATCGAACATGTGTTCGAATGATCTTTCGGGGGAACGGCGACCCGGCTGCATGGGGGAGGTTACAGTGACCGGTACATCAGGTTCAGGCCCACCAGGCCGTGCTCGGGGTGTTCAAAGGCGCCGGGAATCGTGGCCAGGATGTTGAAACCCAGGGATTGCCACAGGCGGATGGCATGGGCGTTGGTTGCAACCACCGCATTGAACTGCATCGCAGTGAAGCCCTGGGCCGTCGCCTCCTCGATGACGTGGCGGCCCAGCATGCGCCCGAGTCCCCGTCCCGAGGCCTGGGAAGCCACCATGAACCCGGCGTTGGCCACATGCGAGCCGGCCGCGGGCTGGTTGGGGTGCAGCTCGGCGGTGCCGGCGATGGAGCCGTCCTCGTCGACCGCCACGTAGACGGTCCCGCCGGGCTTGCCCATCCACCAGGAACGGCACGCATCCTCGGTGGCGTCCATGGGCCAGCAGTAGGTGTGGCCGGCGCGGACGACCTCCTCGATGATGGGCCACAGGCCCGGCCAGTCGTCGTCGGTCGCAACTCGAATATCCATCCACCCAATCTAATCCACGTCCACGGGACGGCCGCCGCGACCGGTGCCGCCGCCACCCCCTGTCGTTGGCTGCCGGGACGCGAGTAGGGTGGCGCATAAAGGCGACGGTTCCCATTGGTACGGGGGACCGCCGCCGGGGACAGGCACGGGAACCGGGAGGAGGGTAGGCATGTCCAAGCGCAGCGACGCACGGGTGCGCGAACTGCTCGCCTCCATGGCCTCGATCGCCAGCGACCTGTCCGTCACCGCCGTCACCCACCGGGTCCTGGACGAAGCGATGAAGATCTTCGGGGCAACCTCCGGGGTGCTGGAGCTGACCAACGCCTCGCACCAGCAAGGGCTCCTGGCCAAGGGCAAGGATGCCGCCACGCTGGGGGAGGCCGCGGAAAGGGACGAAGCCAAGCGCCTGCGCCTGGACCTGATGACCCGGCAACACCACTTCGCCCGGCTCACCCTGGGACCCAAGAACGGCAAGGACCGCTACTCCCGGGCCGACCGGGAACTGGGGGAGGCGCTCGCCGGAAGCGCGGGAGTGGCATTGGAGAACGCCCAGCTCTATCAGGATGCCGCGGACCGCGTTCGCTGGCTGGCCGCCTCGGCCCGCATCGGCGGTTTGCTCGGCGGCGAATCCAGGCACCACACCCAGGGCCTGAACGAGGTCGCGGAGCTGGCCCGCCGCGAGGCCCGGGCCAAGTACGCGCTGCTGCTGACCCCCATCGCCGGTGGAAATGAAACCGAAACCGAGGCCGGGTACCGGATCGCCGGGATCAGCGAACACGTGCACCCGCACCTGGCCGGGCGGGTGCTGCTGGACGTGGGGGCACGCCACCGCCTGGTGCTGCGCGGAAGCGCGCCGATGCTGCTGGCGGCCCCCGAGGCGATCGTGCCCCTGGGGGAGCTCGCAGACGGGGCCGACACCCTGGTCGCCGGGCTGTCGGCACGCGGAACCCACTACGGGCTGCTGGTCGCCATCCGGGGGAACGGCGCCGGCCCCTACCGCCCCGTCGAGACGCAGATGGCCGGGATCTTCGCCAACAACATCGCCCAGGGGCTCGGTCTGGTCCAGGTGCACCACCTGCGCGAGGACGTGCTGCTCTACCTGGAGCGAGAACGCATCGCCCGGGACCTGCACGACATCGTCATCCAACGCATCTTCGCCGCCGGCCTGGGGATCAGCGCCCTGCGCAAGCAGCTGCCCACGGCGCTGGCCCGGGAGCGGGCCAGCGGCATCGCCAGGGAGCTGGACACCACGATCGCCGAGCTGCGCGCCACCATCTACTCGCTGCGCGCCGACGCGGGGGAGACCGAGAGCCCCAGCTCCCACATCCTGCGCGCCATCCGCCGGGCCTCCGAACCGCTGGACTTCACCCCGGCGCTGCGACTGGGCGAGGGCCTGGACGCGCTGGGCGACGAAGCCACGCTCACCCACCTGCTGGCGGTCATCACCGAGGGGCTGAGCAACGTGGTGCGCCATGCCCGCGCCCACGCCGTCGAACTGGCCATTGAGCGCACGCAGGACACCCTGGCCCTCACGCTGCGCGACGACGGAATCGGCTTCGGGTCAAATGTCGACGAAAGCGGGCTGGCAAACATGCGCCAGCGCGCCGCCGAGCTCGGGGGCACGCTGGTCATCGACTCGTCACCGGGGGACGGGACCACGCTGCGCTGGACCGTGCCGATGCCGGCGGAAAGCTGAACCAACGGAGGAAGGCTGGGCTGCCGAGCCGGGGTTAGGTGCCTCCGTCGTTGATCCCCGGAAGCGGATGGGTCACGAACACCGCGGCCTGCGTGCGCGACTCGAACCCCAGCTTCGCCAACATCGAGGACACGTAGTTCTTCACCGTCTTCTCCGCCAGGCGCATGCGCTCGCCGATCTGCCGGTTGCTCAGTCCCTCGCCGACCAGCTCCAGCACCCGGCGTTCCTGGGTGGTCAGCGCGGCCATGCGCGGGTCGGAATTTTCGTGGGTGATCAGCCCGGAGATGATCCGGGCCTTGAGGCCCGGGGTGAAGAGCGATTCGCCGCGGGCGGCCCGGCGCAGCGCACGGATCAGGTCGTTGCCGGCGATTTGCTTGAGCACGTAGCCCACGGCCCCGGCCAGCACCGCCCCGCGCAGCGCCTGCTCGTCGTCGTAGCTGGTGAGGATCAGGCAGTTCAGCGACCCGTCGATGGAGCGCACGTCGCGGCAGACCTCGATCCCCGTCCCGTCGGGCAGCCGGGCGTCGAGCACCGAGACGTCCGGGCGCAGCGCCGGGATCTGCTTCCGGGCGTCGCGTGCCGTCCCGGAGGTGCCGACCACCTCGAAGCCCTCGCCCTCCAGCAATTCCTCGAGGCCGCGGCGGACCAGCTCGTGGTCATCGAGGATGAAGACGCGGATGGGGGCGGCGGGCCCGGGGCCGGTGGCATGTCCGGGCGCAATGCCCGATCCCGCTGCCTGGTCCATGACGGTCCCTCCCGATCCCGTTGGCGTGTGCAAAATGCCCTGCACAGTTTCCATCTTGGCCGCCGAACCCGCCTCGGACAAGGGGCCAAAGGCCCGTGGTGGATTCCGCTGGCGGAAGTAACCGTCGCCGGGTGCCCAGCGGCGGCTGCCGGCGTCTAGGCGGGCTGCGGGAATCCGAGCAGGGACCGGACGCGGGCGTACTTCGCGGCCAGACGGACACGGACCTGCACGGGCAGGAGCGCCGTGCGGTCCGGGTCGGTGTTGTCCTCGATGTCGGCTCGCTTGACCAGCAGGGCCGTGGGGTTGGCCCGGACCCGTGCGCAGTAGTCCTCCAGCGTTTCGCCCTCGGTCTTGGTGACGGCGCGGACCGCCTCGATGACAGGAGCCGGGATGCCCGCCTCCAGCGGGTCCCCGGCGGTGACGTCGCAGTCCTCGAGCACGTCGTGCAGCCAGGCCGCGGCCACCGCGGTGTCGTCGCCTGAGTGGGTGCGGACACCGGCGGCCAACCGCTCGGGATGGCTGATGTAGTCGACGCCGGACTTGTCGACCTGGCCGGCGTGGGCGCGGCGGGCGATGGCCTCGGCAACCTGCACGAATGAGCGGGTGGTCATGGGGGCCTCCAGTGGTGGTGTGGTTGCTGCGTCGCTTGCCTGGATCCCAGCGTAGCGAGGACGGAAGACGGTTGGGGCCCGCGGACGCGCGACGGCAGGAAGTGGCCTGCGGCGCAAGTCGGCCGACCAGGAAGCTCTCGCCTCGCCCGCGCCCGCGCCAGCGCCCGCGCGCGAGACGCGCGCCGCGCGTGCGTGGGACAGTCGCGGGATGCGGAAGAATGGTTGGCATGGGACGAAAGCCACGGCGGAACCGGACGGCCGCGCGCTCGAAGAAGCGCCAACGCAAGAAGATGACGCCACGGGAGCGGTTGGGCAAGTGGCTGTGGATGATCGGCAGCTTCCCCGCCTATGCCGGGTTGTTCCTGGTGATCGGCGGCGTCATCTATCTGCCCTCCGCCGCCTCCGCGCAGCGGGCCGACATCGAAGTGCACCAACACGGGGCCCCGGCCATCGGTGAAGTCGTGGGGATCGGGCGCGCCTCCACGCCGCACGCCCGGCCCGGCGGCGGGAGCACGACCTACTACCCGGTGACCGAGCAGGTCATCCGCGGAGCGCACACGACCACCGAATGGAAGCACTACGCCTCGACGGACAGCGGGCTCTGGGCCGAAGGGCAGAAGCTGCCGCTGCTCTACGACATCGGCGGTTCCACGCGCGTGGTCATCGACACCCCCGAGGCTTCGGCGCTCCTGGGCCGCAAGGCCCGGTCGTTCCAACGCGCGCTGCTGATTGGCGCCCCGGCGTCGGTTCTCGGGTTCGCCATGGTCTACACGGGTCGGTACATGAACCCCGACGCCCGCGAAAAGCGGAGGCGGGCCAGGGTCCTGCGGAGCAAGCAGCTTCGGCGCCGAACCCCCTGACGGGGAGGTGGGGCTATGGTTGGCCCGGTCCCGGGTCCTGCGGGGTTGGCGGGTAGGTGAGGGCCGTTCCCTCCACCCGGGCGAAGGAGGTGAGCGTGTGCGGCATGGCCGTGGACCTTGAGATGATGTGCAGGACCTCGACGCCGCGCACCATCAGGGCGTCACCGATGAGCGAGCGGTGGCAGCGCCACGGGACGGCCTCGGCGCACATGATGGCGGTGTCGTTGCCCGCGGCCCGGGCCACCAGGTCCCCGATGGCCGCGGCGAACTCGTCGCCCTGCATGTAGTCGGCGTAGCCGCGGAAGGAATCGTTGTGCCAGCCGCCGTTGATGCTGTCCTTGTGCGTCGGGCGCAGTCCGCCGAGTTCCTTGGCGCGGCGGTAGCCGATGTCCGCGGCTTCAAGGCTTGCGGCCAGCTCCTCGCCGTTGAATTGCGGATTGTGCCGGGACTTGGGGATGGTGCGGATGTCGATGACCTGCCCGATGCCGTGCGCCCGCAGGATCTCGATGAACTCGGCCACCTCATGGGTGGAATGGCCAACGGTGTGGATGCGGGTGGTGCCCATGGTTTGCTCCCCTTGCGCTTGTCCGGCGGGTGGATCCCGGGACCTGACCGACTTGCCTTCAGCGTAGGCGACTTCGGGTCACATGCCCATGGCCCGCACCCGCGGCGGCCGCAGGTCAGCCGGCGGACCCGGGGGACGACGGGCCTTCGCGGGAGGCCAGCCACGACTCGCGGGTGATCGCGTATTCGACGTCGCCGAACTCGTCCCCGGCGATGCGCACCGGCCAGTCGGCGACAAAGTGGCGCACCAGGTCCATCCCGCACTTCTCCATGACCATCCGCGAGGCGATGTTCACTGCCATGGTGCTGGCGAAGACCCGGGTGACGGCGACGGAGCGGGCGGTGAACGCATGGTCGATCAGCGCGCGGGACCCCTCGGTGGCCAGTCCCAGGCCCCAGAACGCGTGCTTCAGCCGGTAGCCCAGTTCCGGTTCCTCCGCCCGGTGCCCGGGTTCGGGGCGCAGGTGAAACCACCCGACGAAGTCGCCGGTTTCGCGCAGCTGGGCCACCCAGAAGCCGAAGTCCGGCCCCTGGCGGTGGTACCCGAGGTAGGCGGGAATGTGCTCGGCGACGATTTCCTCCCGGGAGGTCGGCACGCCGTCGGTGATGTAGCGCATGACGCGCGGATCCGAATCCAGCTCGACCAGCAGCCCGGCATCGTCCGCGGTGAATTCGCGCAACGCCAGCCGCGCGGTCTGCAACAGGATCCTCATGCCACCATTGTGCGCCCGCACGGCACACCCTACTCCTTGAGGGCTCCCTCGAGCATGCCCTTGATGAAGTGGCGCTGCATCAGGAAGTAGAGCACCACCACGGGCAGCGCGACCATCACGGCCGCGGCGGCCAGCAGCGCGGTGCCCTGGGTGTACTGGCCCTGGAAGAACGCCAGGCCCAGCGGCGCGGTCCGGAACTCCCCGGAGGGGGACATCACCAGCGGGATCAGGAACTCGTTCCAGGTCCACATGAACATCAGCACGAGCATGGTGGTGATGGCGGGCCGTCCCATGGGCACCAGGATGGAGAGCAGGATCCTGACCTTCGAGGCCCCGTCCACGCGCGCGGCATCCATGATCGAGGGGCTCACCGACTTGAAGTAGGCGCGCATCCAGTAGGTGCCGAAGGCCACCGACTGGGCGACCTGGGGCAGGGCCACGGCCCAGAGCGTGTCGGTGAGTCCGAAGGTGCGCAGGTCGAAGAACAGCGGCACGACGATGGCCTCGGCGGGCACCATGATGCCCAGCAGGAAGAGGTAGAACAGCGCTTGTTCGCCGCGGAAGTTCATGGTCCCGAACGCGTAGCCGGAGAGGACGGAGAGCACCACGGCCAGGGACACCACGACCACCGCCACGAGCACCGAGGTGCCCATGTACTGCCCGAACCTTCCCTCCACCCAGGCGGTGGCGAAGTTGGACGGGTGGAAGGCGCCGGTCCGGGCCGCGGCCGCGTTGGCCGGGCCGAATGCCGTGGCCAGGATGGAGAGCACCGGGGTGAGCACGATGAGCGAAAAAATGATGAGGATGGCGTAGTTCAGCGTCCGCTCGGTGCCCGAGACCCTCATGCGCCGCGCTCCGAGATCCGGTTCACGGCCAGGGTCACCAGGAAGATGATCGCGGTCAGGGTGACGCCGATGGCCGCGGCGCTGCCGACCTGCCCGGTCTCGAACGCCCGCCGGTAGACCTCGTAGCTGGGCACCGTGGTGGAGGAGCCGGGCCCGCCGGAGGTGGTCATGTAGATCAGGTCGAAGGTCTTCAGCGAGGCGACGATGGTCAGGGTCAGCGCCACGGTGAGCTCGGCGCGCACCGAGGGGACGATGATGGCGAGGAACTCCCGGACGGCACCGGCGCCGTCCAGCCGGGCGGCCTCGAAGAGCTCGGTCGGGATCCTGGCCATGCCGGCCAGCAGCAGCACCGTGACCAGCCCGGTGGACACCCAGGAACCGACCAGCCCGACGGCGGGCAGCGAGAAGACGTAGTCCCCGAGCCAGGAGCGGGTGAGCACCTCCAGGCCGATGGAGCGCAGCGCGGAGTTCAGCAGCCCGTCGGGCGCGTAGATCTGCTTGAAGGCCACGGCGACCACGACCATGGCGATCACCTGGGGCAGGAACACCAGGGTGCGGAAGAGCGGCAGGCCGCGGACCTTCGCGCGCGTGAGTACCGCGGCCAGGACCAGCCCGATGCCGCAGGGCAGCACCGCGTAGAAGAAGACGAAGGCCAGCGCGTGGCCGAACGCGGCGCGCAGCCGGGCATCGGAGGCGATGTCGGTGTAGTTGCCGAAACCCACGAACGTGGCCAGGCTCAGCCCGTCCCAGTCAAAGAGGGAGAGATGCACCGAGCGGGCCAGCGGGTAGAGCATGAATGCGGCGTAGATGAGCAGCGCCGGCGCGATGAAGAGGTAGGGCGTGATGGCGTGCCCCTGGCGGGCCGAGCGCTTGCCCGGCCCGCCGGCGGCGGTGCTACTTGCCTTGGGTGAAGCCGGCATAGTCCGCTTCCAGGGCCTCGGTGAACGCCTTCGCATCCATGCGTCCGTCGAGCAGGCCCTGCAGCGAATCGCCGAGGGTGTCTCCCATCGTCGGGGTCGCGTAGTCGAGGTATGGCAGCAGCGTACCGGTGGTGGTGACCGTCCCGAACTGCGTGTACACGTCCTTGAGCACCCCGGAGGCCGGCGCGTACTTCTGGGTGTCGATCACCGGCAGGTTCCCGGTCTCGGCCAGGATCTTCATCGCATCGTCGTTGGTGATGAAGTCGATGTAGGCCGCGGCCAGATCCGGGTTCTTGGTCTTGGCGGTCACGGTGAACGGCAGCCCGGTGCCGCCGGTGGTGTGCGCGCCTTGCCCGGCGGTGGCCGGCGGGGCGAAGAATCCGACGTCCTCGCCCATGGCGTCGGCCAAATCCGCGGCCATCCAGGAACCGCCCATCAGGAACACGCCCTCGCCCTTGGTGAGCTTCTGCCAGGCGGCATCGTATTCGGTGCCGTTGACGCCCTGGTTGAAGTAGTCCTTGGCGCTCCAGTCGGCCAGCGTCTGGGCCGCGGCCTGGTTCTCGGCCGTGGTCCAGGAGGCGCCGGCGTTGCCGAAGCCGAGCAGCTCGATCGCCTCGGCGGGGGCCTTGGCGCCCTGGACGGGGCCGAAGACGTGCCCGGCGGGCCACTTCTCGATGTTGCCCAGCAGCAGCGGGGTTTCGCCCTTCTCCTTGGCGGTGGCGATGGCGGCCTCGAAGGCAGCCCAGTCGCCCGGGACCTCAAGGTCCAGGGATTCGAGCTTCTTCTTGGAGTAGAAGACGCCGACGACCTCGCCGACCTGCGGCAGCCCGTAGACGGAGCCGGAGCCGAAGGTGGTGCCGTCGGTGGAATACTGCGAGTACTTCAGCACCGAGGCGGGGTAGCGGTCACTCCAGCCGTAGGCGGCGGCCCAGTCATCGAGCGGCAGCAGCTGCCCGGCCTTGACGAACGCGCCCATGGTGTTGCGGGCGTTGTTGGCCTGGACCACGTCGGGGGCGTCGGTGCCGGACAGGGCCAGGCGCAGGGTCTTGCCCAGGTCCTCGAAGGACTGGGAGTTCCGCTTGATGGTCACGTTCGGGTACTTGGCCTCGAAGGCGGCGTTGAGCTTGGTCATCTGCTCGTTCTGCCCGCCGCGGACCTCCTGGTCCCAGACGGTGAGCGTGGCCTCGCCCATCTTGGAGACGTCTTTTTCGATGGCGGCGCCGGGCTGCGCGGTGGTGGGCGCGGGGGCCTCCGAGCCCGGTGTGCAGGCCGAAAGCGTCAGTGCCAGGGCCGCGGCGGCGGCCAGGGCCAGGGTGCGGGTTTTGCCTCGGGGTTTCATGAGGGTCCTTTCATGCAAGGTGCGTGGGTTCGGGTGGTGCGGCAGGCTTCGACGGCTGCCGGCGAGAAGGGGATGCGGGTCAGCGGGCCGGCGGCAGGGGATGGTGCGCGTTGGGCCGGTAGTGGGCCTCGGCCTCGGTCAGCAGCCCGAACGTGGCCTCGGCCCGGCGCACGGCATTGCGCTTGTGCTGGGCCAGGACCTCGTCCAGGAATCCGTAGCGCCTGGCGATGTCGGCGCATTCGGCGTTGTCCCGGGCCCGCAGTTTCTTGGACTCCCACCAGTCGGCGATGTCGCCCCAGCCCGGCGAGGCCAGCGAGCCGCCGAAGTGCTTCACGGCCAGTGCCGAGCAGAGCGTGGAGAAGAGCAGCCGCTGCTCAAGCGGCCACCCGGACAGGGTGCCCAGCACGATGCCGGCGGAAAACACGTCGCCGGCCCCCGTCGGGTCGATGGCGGGCACCGGCAGGCTGGGGACGGAGGCCCGTTCCCCGGTGGTGGAGTCGATGGCGATGGCCCCGTCCACGCCCCGGGTGACGACCACCAGCGGGGCGCGTGTCGACAGGGCCTCGAGCGCGGCCTCGGGGGTGTCGGTGCGGGAGTAGGCCATGGCCTCGACGTGGTTGGGCAGGAAGCCGTGGCAGAGCTGCAGGTCGGCGAGCATGGCCGTGTCCCACTTCTCGGTGGGGTCCCAGCCGACGGCGGCGAAGACCTTGCCCTGGGCGGGGGCGGTGGCCACCCACCAGGGCGCTTCGTCCCCGGGCAGTGCCAGCTCGGTGATCATGGCCCTGGAGGTGGGCGGGGTGCCGATGAGCTCCTTGGCGCTGATGGGCATCGGGTGTCCGTGGGTGACCATGGAACGGTCGCCGCCGCGGGCCAGGGACACGGTGACCGCCGAGTGCCAGTCGGGGAAGATCCGCGAACGGCTGAGGTCGATGCCCTCCTGTTCCTCGAGCAGCGACCAGGACCAGGCGCCGTAGGCGTCGTCCCCGAAGCCGGTGGAGAGCCCGGTGGCCAGGCCCAGCCGGGCGGCGGCCACCGCGAGGTTGGCGATGCCGCCGGGGACCGAGCCCATGCCCTCGGCCCAGACCTCGGTGCCGGGCTGCGGGGCGGAGGGCAGGCCGGTGAAGATGATGTCGAAGAAGAGCGAACCGGTGAGGAAGAGATCGAGGTCGGTGCCCGGATCGGATGCTGTGTCCACCTGTGTGTTCCTCTTGCTTGTGCCGCCGCGAAGTCCCGATCGGTGCGCACCGGTCGCCCGGTGGCGCTGGTCCGCCGGGCGCACCTGTGGTTTGGACGTTAGCACGCGCCCACAGGCGGTACAAGGGACGCGAAACCGCTCGTGGGGCGGGCAATCGCGGCTGTTAGGCTGGGCCCATGCCACCGACCCCGCGGCGGGGAGCACCGGTGTTGCGCCGTCCGTCGGGCAAGGGAGCCCGGGCGCCGGTCCCGGCACCCCCGAGCCGTCCAGGAAACCAGGAAGCGAAGTGATCCAGGCATGAAGCTGACCATCATCGGAGGCGGCGGTTTCCGGGTGCCGCAAATCTTCGAGGCGCTCTCCGGCGAGAACGACCGGGCGCGGATTACCGAGCTGTGCCTCTTTGACACCGACCCGGCGCGGGTGGCGGCCATCGAATCCGTGCTGGCCCAGCTGGCTCCCTCCCTGCCGCGGCCCCCGCGCGTCACCACCGCCATCGGGCTGGACGAGGCGGTCACCGGGGCCGCGTTCATCTTCTCCGCCATGCGCATCGGCGGGACCGAGGGGCGGATCAAGGACGAGCGGATCGCCCTGGACCTGGGCGTGCTCGGCCAGGAGACCACCGGACCCGGCGGGCTGGCCTACGCGCTGCGCACCCTGCCCCACGCCCGCGACCTGGCGCAGCGCGTGGCCAGGCACGCCCCCGAGGCGACGGTCATCAACTTCACCAACCCCGCCGGCATCGTCACCGAGGCCATGCGCGAGGCGCTGGGGGACAGGGTCGTGGGGATCTGCGACACCCCGATCGGGCTGATGCGCCGGGCGGTGCACGCCATCGGCTCCACCCCGGAGCAGGTGGACTTCGACTACGTGGGCCTGAACCACCTGGGCTGGCTGCGCTCCCTGGTGGTGGACGGGGTGGACAAGCTGCCGGGGCTGCTGGCAGATGACGCCAGGCTGGCGGGGATCGAGGAGGCCCGGCTCATGGGCTTCGACTGGATCAGGGCGCTGGGCGCGATCCCCAACGAGTACCTGTACTACTACTACTTCCAGCGCGAGGCCACCGAGCGGCTGCGCGGCCCGGGGCCCACCCGCGGCGAGTTCCTGCACCGCCAGCAGTCGGGCTTCTACGAACAAGCCCGCCAACACCCCGACAGCGCCCTGGAGTTGTGGCTGAAGACCAAGCACGACCGCGAGGCCAGCTACATGGCCGAGAGCCGGCCGGAGGCCGAACGCACCAATCGCGAGGCGGCCGACGTCGAGGGCGGCGGGTACCAGCAGGTCGCCCTGGACCTGATGACCGCCCTGCTCGGGGGCCGGCCCGCCACCATGATCCTCAATGTGGCGAACCGCGGGCTGGTTCCGCAACTGCCCGACGACGCGGTGATCGAGGTTCCGTGCACGGTGAGCGGCGCCGGCATCGTGCCCAAGCGCATCGCCCCGGTCACCGGGGAGATGCTCGGGCTGCTGCAGCAGGTCAAGGCCGTCGAGCGGCTGGCCATCGCCGCGTCCAGGGAGGGCAGCCGGGCCCTGGCCTGGCGGGCGCTGGCGGCCCACCCGCTGGTGGATTCGATCGCCGTTGCGCGGGCCTTGCTGGACACCTACCGGGAACAGATCCCCGGGGTGGCCGAGGCCCTGTCCAAGCGTGGCTGAAGCGGCGCCCGGCGGCGGATAGGCGCCGGGCGCCGGAAGTCGGCCGGCGTGATGTTACGCCGCGGCCACGGCCGCTCGCACGCAAAAAACCTCAGTCCAGGAGCCGGGCGTCGGCCTCGGCAAGCACCGCATCGAAACCGCCGGCACGGAAGTGGCGGCGCTGGGCCACCGCCCCGTTGCCCTCACGCATGATCCGCTCCAGGCCGGCCCCCACGTAGTCGGAGTCCCCGGTTGCCGCCAGCTCCGTGCCGATGTAGCGGAGCAGCGCATCCAGGCTCCGGTCCATGCTGCACTTGGTGCCGGTGAAAAGGTCGTAGTGGTTTCCCCGGATCCCGAACTTGGCCGCCTGCCAGTGGGCCAGGTCCAGGGCTTCGGGCGCCGGGTTCGGGACGGGCCGGGGGCTGTGGATCCCGGCGGACACCAGGGCGCGCATGACCAGCGCCAGCAGGACGGTGTCGGAGGCGCTCACCTGGGCGTCGGCCACCCTGATCTCCAGGGTGGGGTAGCTGGTGGAGAGCCGGGCGCCCCAGCAGATGTGCCCGGAATCCAGGACGACGTCGGAGGCCAGCATGAACTCCATCCGCCGCAGGTAGTCCTGCGCATCGGCGAAATACGGCGGGATGCCCTGGATCGACCAGCGGCGGTACTGGACGCTGCGCCAGGACGCGAAGGAGCTGTCGACGCCCCGCCAGAACGGCGAGTTGGCGCCCAGCGCGGTCAGCAGCGGCAGCCACGGCCTCAGGGAGTTCATGGCCTCGATGCCGGAGTCCAGGTCCTCGATGCCCACATGGACGTGGGCGCCGCTGAGGTAGTGCTCGGCGGTGATGGCGCCGCAAAACTCGTTGATGGCGTAGTACCGGTCGTTGGCGTGGACCGCCCCCGCGCCCATCGCGATCTGCGGCGGGGCACCCAGCCCGACGAGGTAGAGCCCGGCCCCGCGGGCCACCGCGGAAAGTTCGCGACGGGTGCTGGTCACCGCCTCGAGCGCCTCCTCGCGGCGGGTGCAGACCGGGGTGCTGCTTTCGACCTGGCAGGCCATGAATTCCGGGTGAACCGAATTTCCGCCGCCCGCCACCGCCAGCAACTCGTTGTGGACGCGGCGCCCGGGCACCACCGGCAGCCTGGTTTCGGGGTGGACGAGGAAGAACTCCTCCTCGATGCCGAAGGTACGCACCTGGTGCCTGCCCCTACTCGGGCCCGCCGGTGAACCGGATTTGTGGCCAGGACGGGTTCGCTGCCTTCGGGGGCACGGATCCGCCGTCGACCGGCGCCGGCCCGGGCGCGGACTGCCCGGCCAGGGTCTGGCGGGCGCCCCGGGCGACCTTCGTGCCGGTGGCGGCTTCCGGCGGTGCCAGGCGGTATTGGACGTAGCGGGGGTTCTCGGAGGCCAGCCTGACGGCCTGGCGGTCATCGGGCACGTGCGTGGTGAGCATCCCGGAGAAGGATTCGCATTGCCCGCACCAGAACTCGACATCCCAGCAGGGCGGCTGTTCCCGTTGGACATCCAGCAGGAGGGTCACGTTTTCGTAGACCAGGAATTCACCGGAAGCACAACGTTCACAGGTCGGGGCCTCGTAGGACGGGGCCCTGCCCGTTTGCGTGATCCAAGCCCCCGCCGACGGTATGGCTTGTCCGGAATTCAACGGCAAAAATGACGCACGCTTGGAAGCAGGTTTCTTCATGGAATCGACTTTCGACGTACCGCACGGCATGTTGGCGCACGCATCGCGTGCCTAACCCATCATGTTCCGAAGGTCCGCAATAGCACAATGAACCGACCTCGCCGGCGGGTGTCGGTGGGGGAAATCGGCCGCGTGGTGTTGGGAAAATCGCGACATGGTGCATGCGGGTTCCGGTGCGTCCGGCACCGTGCCGAACAGGGGTCCGGCACGGGGGTCAGGAAACGATGCCGATGCGCACCTTCCCGGCCTCGACGTGCCAGCGCGCATCCAGGCGGACGTTGTCCAGCAGCCGGCGGTCGTGGGTCACCAGCAGCAGCGCACCCTCGTAGGATTCCAGCGCCTCCTCGAGCTGCTCGATGGCCGGCAGGTCGAGGTGGTTGGTGGGCTCGTCCAGCACCAGCAGGTTCACCCCGCGCGCCTGCAACAGGGCCAGGCCCGCGCGCGTCCTCTCGCCCGGGGACAAATCCCGCACCAGGGAGGCGCTTTGGTGGGCTTTGAGGCCGAACTTGGCCAGCAGGGTGCGCGCCTCGGCCGGGTTCATCTCGGGAACCGCCAGCTCGAAGCCGTCGCCCAGGGCGGTGTCCTCGTCGAGGTAGCTGCGCGCCTGGTCGATCTCGCCGATCGCCACCGAGGAACCCAGCGAGGCCGAGCCCGAATCCGGTGCCAGGTGCCCCAGCAGCAGCTGGAGCAGCGTGGACTTGCCCGCGCCGTTGGGCCCGGTGATGCCGATCCGGTCCCCGGCGTTGACCTGCGCGGAGACCGGGCCGAAGGCGAAGTCGCCGCGGGTGACGGAGACGTCGTTGAGCGTGGAGACCACGGTGGAGGAGCGAGGGGCGGCGGCGATCTCGAACTGCAGCACCCATTCCTTGCGCGGTTCGGCGACCTCGTCCAGGCGCTTGATGCGCGATTCCATCTGGCGGACCTTCTGCGCCTGCTTCTCCGAGGACTCGTTGGAGGCCTTGCGGCGCAGCTTGTCGTTGTCCGGGTTCTTCTTCATCGCGTTGCGCACGCCCTGGGAGGACCATTCGCGCTGGGTGCGGGCGCGGGAGACCAGGTCCGCCTTCTTGTCGGCGAACTCGTCGTAGGCCTCGCGGGCATGGCGGCGGTTGATGGCACGTTCCTCGAGGTAGGAGTCGTAGCCCCCGTCGTACACGGCCACCTGGTTCTGCGCCAGGTCCAGTTCGACGATGCGGGTCACGCAGCGGGCCAGGAATTCGCGGTCGTGGGAGACCAGCACCACCCCGGTGCGCAGCGAGGAGACGAAGGACTCGAGGCGTTCGAGCCCTGCCAGGTCAAGGTCGTTGGTGGGTTCGTCCAGCAGCACCAGGTCGAAGCGGCTCAGCAGCAGCGCTGCCAGGGCCACGCGCGCCACCTGGCCGCCGGAGAGGGCAGTCATCAGGGTGTCGGTGGGCAGGGTGAAGCCGAGCTCCGCCAGTGTTCCCGGCGCCCGGTCCTCGAGGTCCGCGGCACCGCTGGCCATCCAGTGCTCGAAGGCCGTCGCGTAGGCGTCGTCTGCCCCGGGCGCCCCGGATCCGAGGGCCTCGGCCGTAGATTCCATGGCGGCGGTTGCTGCGGCGCAGCCGGTGCGCCGGGCCAGGTAGGCCTCGATGGTCTCGCCGGCGATGCGTTCGTGCTCCTGCGGCAGCCAGCCGATGAACGCGCCGTCCGGTGCACTGGAGACGGTTCCGCCCAGGGGTGCGTCCACCCCGGCGAGCAAGCGCAGGAGCGTGGACTTGCCGGCCCCGTTGGCGCCCACCACCCCGATGACGTCCCCGGGGGAGACGGTGAAACTGAGGGAAGAGAAAAGCGTCCGGTTGGCGTGGCCGCCGGCAAGGTCCTTGGCCACGAGTGTTGCAGTCATTGGACCAGTTTAGTTTCCCGAAGCCCGTTGCCCGACATCGGCACCGGGCCGCCGCGTCTCAGCGCAGGTACTGCGAACTCATCCAGCCGGTGCTGCCCTGGTGGCTGGTCTGGACCCAGGTTCCGGATTTCTTTCCCGTTAGCCATACCGTGGAGCCCCAGGATACGGTCTTGATGATGCCGCCGCCGAGCGAGGGGCTGCGGCGGAGGTTGAGGTTTGCGGTGGTTTTCTTGGTGCCCTTGGCGGTTGTCGCCTTCGGGCTCGACGCCACGCCGTAGTAGTGCTCGAGGGTCTTGGCCTTGGCGCGGGAAACGGACTTGGCCGTGGCGGTCCCGACGTAGCGGAAGTGCCATGGTTCGTAGTTGTATCCGGTGACCGCTTCCATTCCCTTGGGATAGCGCAGGATGAAGCCGTACTTCGGTGCGTTCCTGGCCATCCACGATCCGACCTTGGTGGATGCGAAGCACGCCTGCAGGGCGCACGCGCGGCTGTGGTTTCCCACATCGATGGCCAGCCCGGTCTGGTGCTCGGAGGTTCCCGGCGCGGCGGCAATGCGTTTGGCGTAGGCGGAACCGTAGGCCCGGGTGTATTTCTCCAGCAGCCCCTTCTGCACGGCATAGGAGCGGTATCCGGAGGTCAGCTTGATGTTCACCCCGTCCTTGCGGGCCGCGGCAACCAGCTTCTTGTAAGCCTTCGCCGCCGGTGGCTGAAGCCGGATCCCGGTCCCGGGAACGGAGGCGAGCCTGGGCACATACTTCTTGGGAACCAGCGGATATCGCTTGTTTACCAGGACGTTGGCTTTGGCCGGGTCGCGTGGCGGATTCGGCTTCTTGGCCAGGGGCGCGGCAACCGCGGCCGGTGACACGGCAAGCTGCAGGTGGGCCTCACCGTGCGCGGCGGCAGGGGCCGGCGCCGCCAAGGCAGGCGGGGCGGACAGGGGAGCCAGGACCATGGCGAGCGCGAAGGCTGCGGCGCCGCAAGCGGCCGGTCGTTTGTGCCCAGGGGTCATGTCGTCGAACTCCATTGTTCTTCTCGGCGGTATCCCGAAGCGCGTGGATTGCGGTCCTCGGGGATGAAAGCGGGTTGCCCCTCCGGTTCACGGGGCGGCAGACGGATCCGGACGCCCGGTCATGGCATTTTCGATGGTTCGCCGGGCGTCCGGGCTAAGAGGCGTGTTCGGCCCGGTACACATGCACCAGGGCATTGGCGTGTCCGTGGCCGATCCCGTGTTCGGTCTTGAGCCAGTTGACCTGTTCGAGATGCTTTTGCCCGGCCACATTGGCCAGCAGTTCCATCCAATGGTCGATGGGTTGTCCGTACCTGGATTCAATCGACGGGAAGTAGGACTTGGGTCCCTTAACGGCTTCGCTCATGGCCTCAATCGAACACCGTGCAGCGTAAAGCCGCAAGAGAGCCGCCGTGCCTCACCCAAAATGCTCGCGAAAACGCCTTCCCTTCCCCACCGAGGCGGGCCGGGCCCCGGACCGTGACTTTGGACCCTACCCGTGCCAGGTTGCGACGGGCAGTATGGGATTACAGCCGAAGGGGCAGCGCGGCAGCACGTTGGGGCCCATTGAACCGTCGGTGCCCGCATGGGCAAACTTCGCGATTCCGGGGTATCCGTGGATCGGGGGATTGACGTAAGACAAAAGGAGATCTGACCATGAAGCGATGGACTGCATGGCAAAATTGGGTCGCCGTGGCCGCAGGCCTTTACACGGTTTTGGCAATGACCTGGACAACGGCCGTGGGAAACTCGGACGCATACATGCTCACGGGTGGTATCGCCTTGATCGTCATTGGCGTTATCAACCTTGCTGCCCCGGGGATGCCGGCGGCCGAATGGGTTCAGCTGGTCGTTGCGGCACTCGTTGTTGCCGCGCCGTGGATGGGCAGCTTCGCCTCGGGCATGCCGATGGTTGCATGGCATACCTGGATTCCGGGCGTTGTCGCACTTGCCGCATCGGCAATGGCCATCCAGCCGGCGATGCGCATCTACCACGAGCATCATCCAATTGGCTCGCACTAAGCGGGCAAATTCCAAAGGCCCGGTCCTTGACCGGGCCTTTCACCTGCGCCCGGGCGTTTTTGGGCAGTAGTTGGCCATAGGCTGGGCGAATGAGATTCCGCAGCGAGGAGCCGGCCGACCGGCAGGACATCCACCGGTTGACGATGCGCGCCTTCGCCGACCCGGATTCCGAGAAGGAGCCCGGGGAGGCAGCGTTGCTGGCCGAGCTGTATGAGTGCGAGGGATACCTGCCCGAGTATTCGGTGGTGGCGGAAATCGGCGGCCGAGTGGTGGGCCATGCGATCGCGACGCGCGGGTGGCTTGACGGGGACATCCCGTTGCTGGGTCTTGGACCGCTCTCGGTCGACCCCGCGCACCAGAGACGGGGTGTGGGCGTGGGACTGATGGCGGAAATCCGGGACCGGGCGGCCCGGGACGGGGAGCGCGCCATCGTCCTGCTGGGCCACATCGAGTACTACAACCGCCTTGGCTATGAGCCGGCGATCCCCAACGGCATCATTCCATCCGACCCGTCCTGGGGCGAGTACTTCATGGTGCTGAATTTGTCCGAGATGCCGTTGCCGAAGGGCAACTTCCGCTACGCCGAGCCGTTCGGGGTCTAGCGCGGAAACGTCGGCCCGGCCAATGAACGCAAAGGGCCTCGGCTTCCCAAGGGAAAAAGTATCCCGGGAAGCCGAAGCCCTTTGCCGTGTCCGTGGTGGACCCGGGGGTTACGGAGTTTCCACGTGCAGGCGCAATTTGGTCGCCAGTTCCTGCAATGTCGCAAATTCCTCGGTCGACAGTGCGGTCCCGATCAGGTCGTGGATGCCCTTGACGTGTTCGCGGCCCATCGACTTCTGCAACCGTGCGCCTTCATCCGTCAAGGTGATCAGGACGGCGCGTTGGTCGGTGGGATCCGGCTGGCGGGAGACCAGGCCCTTTGATTCCAGCCGGTCGGCCATGCGGCTAAGGCTCGGCTGGGAAATCAACAGGTGCTGGTTCAGGTCCGAGAGCCGGCTTGTTGCCGAGTCACACCTGGAGAGGTTGAACAGCACGTCGTATTCACGGGTGCTGAGCTCCTTGAACTCCGGGAGCTTCTGGATTTCGCGCATCACCGTGACCTGTGCCCGGAACAACGCCTCCCAGGCGGCGGCCGTGGAGCGCAGCGTGGCCGGGCTAGGCATTTGTGCTACCGGCGGCCAGCTTGGCGTCGCGCGCTGCGACGCGGTTGGCGTGGGTCGGCGCCTCGGGGTGGTCTGCCGGCTTGCGGCTTTCCAGTTCCTTGCGCAGGGTCGGCAGGACCTCTTCGCCGAAGAGGTCGAGCTGTTCCAGCACGGTCTTGACCGGCAGGCCCGCGTGGTCGACCAGGAAGAGCTGGCGGTGGTAGTTGCCGAAGGCCTCCTGGAAGGTGAGGGTCTTTTCAATCATTTCCTGCGGCGAGCCCACGGTGAGCGGGGTCTGGTCGGTGAAGTCCTCCATCGAGGGGCCGTGGCCGTAGACCGGGGCGTTGTTGAAGTACGGGCGGAATTCGTTCTTGGCGTCCTGCGAGTTCTTGCGGATGAAGAACTGCCCGCCCAGGCCCACCATGGCCTGGTCGGCGCGGCCGTGGCCGTAGTGCTCGTAGCGCTCGCGGTAGAGGTTGATCAGCTGGATGTAGTGTTCCTTGGGCCAGAAGATGTTGTTGGCGAAGAAACCGTCGCCGTAGTAGGCGGCGATCTCGGCGATCTGCGGGGTGCGGATCGAGCCGTGCCAGACGAAGGGGGCCACGTCGTCGAGCGGGCGCGGGGTGGAGGTGAAGTTCTGCAGCGGGGTGCGGAACTTGCCTTCCCAGTTCACCGTGTCCTCGTCCCAGAGGCGGCGCAGCAGGTTGTAGTTTTCGATGGTCAGGTTCACCGAGTCCTGCATGTTCTTGCCGAACCACGGGTAGACCGGGGCGGTGTTGCCGCGCCCGAGCACCAGGTCCACGCGGCCGTCGGCGAGGTGCTGCAGCATCGCGAAGTCCTCGGCGATCTTCACCGGGTCGTTGGTGGTGATCAACGTGGTGGCGGTGGAGAGGATGATCTTCTCGGTCTGCGCGGCGATGTAGGCCAGCGTGGTGGTGGGGGAGGAAGAGAAGAAGGGGCGGTTGTGGTGCTCGCCGATGGCGACGACGTCCATGCCGACCTCTTCGGTCTTCTTGGCGATGGCCACGATGTCCTTGATGCGCTGGGCCTCGGACGGGGTCTTGCCGGTGGTGGGGTCGCGGGTGATGTCGCTGACTGAGAAGATACCGAACTGCATGTTTGCCTCCTGTTGGGCTGGTGGACTTCGCTCTGGTTAACAGTATGCCAGATTTGTATGCGTTTGCATGGAATAGCGAGAATGATCACCAAATAATTCCCGGGGGGTCATGTGGGGTGTCTCACGTCAGGACGGTATGCGCCAAAGGCTCCGGCCGTGGACACCCCGCCAGCCGCCAGCCAAGTCCCGGCCAGGCAACAACCGCTGCGCTGGATCGCGGTGGCGGGCGTCGTCGGGTGCCTTGCCCTCGGTGAACTGACCTGCGGCATTCTGCTGGGCTACTACCCTCACGCTGATGACCGACTTAGTCCGCTACTCGGGCATCCACGATGCTGACGTGTTCTGGTTCGAGGCCGCCCGGCCTATGGTGTCTGTGCTTGCGGTCCCGCGGAAATGACATCGGCAGGCTGAGTCTCATGTTGGCCTCTTGGACGGAAGCCAAAACTGACCCGGGCAATACGATCCGAGAGGTTGATACGTGGTCCGAGAAACGTGGCCGCACGTACAAGGGCGTCCAGCACGCAGATCGCGACGCAGTTGATTTCCTTGTTTTGATCGCGATGACCAAGTCGGGACCGGAACTTGCCGGCCCCCGGCTCTTGAGTGCCGCGCCCGGCCTTCGAAGCTGAAGCGTCCTTGGGCGTCGGCCAATGAGGCACGAGCAGGTTCAGAAGAGCGGGGGTTGTTCGCCGAGCCAGTGGGTGTTGCGTCGCGGGACCTGTCCCGGGTCCTCGAACTCGGGCAGGACCACCCAGGGCACCCCGTTTTTCACCACGATCCCGATGTCTCCCTTGTCCACGGCGCGGTGCTCGGCGGTGCAGAACATGCCGAGGTTCGACACGCTCGTCGTCCCGCCTTCGGACCACGGTTTGATGTGGTGGAATTCGCAGTGTTCGGGCGGGACAGTGCAGCCGGGCCCGAGGCAGCCGCGGTCGCGAGCGCGGATCACCTGTTTCATGGACTCGGGCGGGTAGCGGCGTTCTCGGCCGTAGTCGAGGATCTCTCCATCGCCGCCGAGGACAATCGGGATGAAACTGAATTCCGCGAGTCTCTTGCGCAACTCGCTGAGGGGTATTTCCAGTCCGTGGGCCGTCCAGCCCGCGCCGCGGGCCATCCCGGTTAGCGTTTCGAGATTGATATAGACAAAGAGTTTCGACGTCGGCAGCCCGGTGGCACCCTTGGCTGGAGTGCGCGGGGCGCGCATCAGGTTCAGCAGGGTTTGCAGGTGCCTTTGGGCGGGAGTGGGTTCCCCTCCCACTGCGCCGGTTTCCGTTCCGGCGGTTCCGCTGTCCGGCAGGGCATCGAAGGTTTCCGCGTCGGGCGGGCGGTCGAACCAGTCGGGACCGTCTGCCGGCGGCGGGAACAAGGAATCCTGGGTGCTTCCGGGGTCCGTTTGCGGGATGGAACCGGGGTTCGGGCCGGGAGTGGTTGGGCGGGATGCCGGCGAAACCGGGGAGTCGCTGCCGTCGGCCTCGGTGTGGCTTGCGTGTGCGTCTGCGTTTGCATCGGCGTCTTCGTCGGTGTCGATGCCTGCTTCGTCGGACGTGGAGGCTTCCTTGGCGGGCGCACTGCCGGCATTGGTTGCGGCGGCGGCCAGCGCCGGGCGATTGCCCGCGAGGGTGCGTGCATTGTCGGACGCGGCGAAGTGCGAGAGGAAGACCTCTGCGTCCAGGTTCAGCATGCACGCGGTGAAATACGTGAAGTGGCGGGTGCGCTTGGTGATGTGGCAGCCGGTCTTGTCGCGGATTTCCGCGGGCGTGGGGGCGGCGTCGGTATCGTCGAGCTCGTCGCTGATCAGGTGGAAGAGCTGGGTGGTGTTTTTCGCGTCGCCCGCCGCCACGGACTCGGCCACGCGCGCTTCCGCCCGCTCGGTGAATTCCTCGGCGTCCGGCCGGGCCTCGATTCCGGGGCGCAGCTTCTCCAGCTTGCGTGCGGCGGCGGCCGTGGGGGCGAGCCGGGCCTTTCCGGCGGCCAATTGCCCGGCGAGCTGCGGGTAGCGGGGGCCGCGCGGCAGCCCGAAGTCGTCGACGCCCGGCAGCAGGTCGTCGGCGGCCCGTAAACGCCTGACGGCCTCGAAGTAGTCGATGCCCAGCATGCCGCCGAGGCAGTCGGCGGGGGTCTTGAACTGCAGCCGCCCGGTGGGTACCGTGCGGGGGTCTTGCGGCAGGGACGTCTCTCCGGACACGAAGGATGCGGGGTCGTCGGCCACGGTGCGCAGCGTGGTGAGGGTCTCGGCAGGCAGCTCATGGACCAGGGCGGCCCGGGCCAGCACGGCGACCTTGAGCTGGGCGATTTCCAGCGCTTGTTTGGCGCGCTCGACGGTCAGGGCCGCGAGCATGGCGCGGGTGGGGGAGTTCGTGCGGGCCGAGAGACGGGCGATGAGGACGTCGGCCTGGTGAAAGGTCTCGATGAGTGCGCGCAGTTCATCGTCCGGGGTGGCTTGGTGCCCCGGATCGTCGCTGTGGCCAGCGAGGGTGGCGATGAATGCGTCGGTCTGCATGCCTCAAGTGTGCACGCGCTCGGGTTCCGGCGGGGCCGGTTGGGCGGGAGTGTGGATAACCGAGAGGGCGCCAGGGAGCCAGGGCCGCGGAACAGCCCCGTCATCCTCGCGTGCGCGAGCGCGCGCGCACTCACACGCACACGCGCGCGCGTGTGAGTGAACGAACCGGGCCTGCGGCGGGCGTCGCCGGAGCGGGCCTACACGGAGCTGACGGCACAGTGCCGGGACCATGTGCCGCCGGGGCACAGGGAATGGGTAACGGGGAAGGGGGAACGGGGAATGGCCATGACCGGGAGGCCGAAGGCTAGATGGCCGGGCACCGGAGTCGTCGAGCACCCAGGGCGCGGACACCGTGGTCCCGGGTATGGGCGGGCGCGGAAATGCGTGGCAGTTACCGGCAGGGGGCGGGGCGCACGCGGGCATGCTGCCGGCAGGGGGCCATCTAGCGCCCGGGCGCCAGGGCCCGTCCCGGCCGTTTTCGTGCAGGGACGCTACCCGTGGCGCATGTGCTTCCACCAGGTCAGCGGGTCGGCGACCTTGAAGCGGCGCCCCGTCATCGAGGTGGGGACGACGCGCACGAACTGGTCCTTGGGGCCAGACTCCCAGGGGAAGAGCATGAGGTTGAAGGAGTCGAGGGTCTCCTCGATGCCGCCGAAGAGCTCGGCCTTGCCCTGGACCATGACCGACCAGGCGACTCCCGTCTCCTGGTTCACGCCGTCGGCCTGGAAGGCAACGTGCGGCTGGGCGCGCAGGGTGTCCAGCTTGGTCCCCGGTCCGGTGCGGAACACCACGGTGCCGTGGTCGACGGTGAAATTGATCGGGAAGATCTGTGGCATGTCGCCGCGGCTCACCGCCAGGTGGCCTAGCGATACGGCCCGCAGGAGTTCCAGGCACTGGTTGGATTCAAGGGTCTCAACGTCCGTGTGTGTCTGTTGCTTTTCCATACTTTGAGCGTACGTGCGGTCGGTCGAAGTGGCCAGAGGTTGGCCGGTGAAAGCTGGCCGGGGTGGCAAGAAGCCGGGGAAAGCGAGGCTTCGCCGACTTCGGCCCCGATGAGCCCGCCCCGGCCGGGGCTTCTCAGGAGCGGTTCTTGAGCTCGCTCTCCACTTCCTTGCGCTCCTTGCGGGTCAGCGGGATCATGCCGGTGGCCGGGTTGATCAGCGTGCCGGGGGAGTGGGTGCCCGTGGCGCCTGCCGGCGGGGGAACCGCGCCGGAGGCCCGGGTGGAGGCCGCCGGCGTCCGCCCGGCCGCGGCCATGGCATCGATCAGCTCCCGCGTCGGCTCGGTGCCCTTGACGACCCTCACGGTCCCGGTGTGGGAGAGCGGGCGGGAGTCCCGGGCGGCACGCCGCGCCGCATTGCCCTCCTTGGCGCCCTCCACCAGGTGGTAGAGCACCGGCACCAGGATGAGCGTCAGTGCGGTGGAGGAGAGCAGCCCGCCGATGACCACCACGGCCAGCGGCCGGGAGATGAACCCGCCGCCCCCGGTCAGGCCCAGGGCCATCGGGACCAGCGCGAAGATCGTGGCCAGCGCGGTCATCAGGATCGGGCGCAGGCGCTGCCTGGCCCCGTGGTGGATCGCGTCGGCCAGGTCCATCGCCGGGCGGTTACCGCGCGGCTTGCGGTACTGGTTGATCAAGTCGATGAGCACGATGGCGTTGGTGACCACGATGCCCACCAGCATCAGCATGCCGATCAGCGAGGGCAGGCCCAGCGGGACATTGGTGAGCAGCAGCAGCCCGACGGCGCCGGTGGCCGCGAACGGGATGGAGACCAGCAGGATCAGCGGCTGGATCAGCGACTTGAAGGTCGCGACCATGACCACGTAGACGATGGCGATCGCGGCCAGCAGCGCCAGGTAGAGCTGGGCGAAGGACTCGGCCTGCTCGGTGGCGGCCCCGCCCAGTTCGGCCGTGGTGCCCGCGGGCAGCGTGAGCGCCTCCAGGCGCTTGGCGACCTCCGCGGAGACCGCGCCCAGGTCGTTCTCGGACGGGGTGATGGAGACCGTGGCGATGCGGTCCCCGTTGGAGGAGGTGATGGTTGCCGGGGACTCGGTCCGTTGGACCGTTGCCACGTCGCCCAGCTTGACGGTGCCGCCGGCGGCGGGCAGCTCCAGGTTCCGCAGCTGGTCCAGCTCGGTGAGGGAGGTGCCCTCCCCGATGCGCACCGGGTAGTCGGTGTAGCCCAGACGCACGGTGCCGGCGGGGACCGGGGAGAGGGTGCCGGCGGCCAGCGCACCGATCTGCGCCTCGGTGAGGCCGGCGGCCGCGGCCTTGGTCCGGTCGATGTCGATGGAGACCTGCGGGCGCGCCGCGGAGAGGTTGTCGCCCACCTCCGTCGCCCCCTCGATGCCGGCCATGGCCGCCACCGTGGCGTCGGTAGCCTCCGTGAGCAGCTCGGGGGTGGGCGCGCCGATGCGCACGGTCACGTCGGAGGAGCCGCCCCGGCCGCCCTCGGCGGCGGAAACGGAGATGGTCGAGTCCTTGGCCAGGGGCTGGACCGCGGTGCGGGCCGCGGCCTGGATGGCCTCCTGGTCGGCGTCGGCATCGGTCATCACGGTGAAGGACGCCGTGTCGGTGCCCCCGCCCGCGAACGTGGAGAAGCCGCCGGAGGGGGAGCCGGCGGTCAGCTGGACGTCCACGACGCCGTCCAGGGCGCGCAGCGCCTCCTCCACCGGCTCGGCCGCCTTCAGGGTGGTGTCCAGCGAGGAACCGGCGGGCAGCTTCTGCGTGAGCGAGAAGGTGTTCTGCCCGGTGCCGCCGAGCAGGTTGGTGGGCACCAGCGGGACCATGATGACGGTGAGCCCCAGCAGCGCCACCGCGGACACCAGGGTGATCACCGGGTGCTTCTGGGTCTTGCGCAGCACGGGGGAGTAGCCGCGCTGCAGCCAGGACGAGGCTTCCTTCTTTTCGGCCGTCGCGCGCGCCGCGGCAAGATCCGCCGCCCCGGGCCGGCTGTGCCCCAGGAACCAGTAGGCCAGCACGGGGACGATGGTCAGGGAGACCAGCAGCGAGGCCAGCAGGGCGATGGTCACGGTGAGCGCGAAGGGGCGGAAGAGTTCCCCAGCCATGCCGCCGACCAGGGCCACGGGCAGGAACACCGCCACGGTGGTCAGCGTCGCGGCGGTGACCGCGGCGGCGACCTCGCGCACCGCGGTCAGGATGGCCCGGGACTTTTCCTCGCCGTAGGACAGGTGCCGCTTGATGTTCTCGATGACCACGATGGAGTCGTCCACCACGCGGCCGATCGAGATGGTCAGCGCGCCCAGGGTCAGCATGTTCAACGAGTAGCCGCCGGTGCGCAGCCCGATGAAGGTCACCAGCAGGGACAGCGGGATGGAGATCGCGGTGACCAGGGTGGAGCGCACCGAGAGCAGGAAGACGAGGATGACCGCCACCGCGAAGCCGAGGCCCAGCAGGCCCTCGACCGTGAGGTCGTGGATGGATTGCTCGATGAAGGGGGCCTGGTCGAAGACCGTGGTGAACTTTGCGTCGGGGCCCAGTTGCGCGGCGAGTTCGGGCAGCAGCGCGGCGACGGCGTGGGAGATGCCCACGGTGTCCCCGGCCGGCTTCTTGGTCACCGAGACGGCCAGGGTTTCTACCCCGTTGGTGCGCGTGACGGAGGTGGCGGTGTCCTCCTGCATCTTCACCTCGGCCAGCTCGGAGAGCTTGTGCACGCCGGTTGCCCCGCGCACGGGCAGGTTCCCCACGGCGTCGAGCGAGTCGACCGAGGCGCCGGAGGTGACCGGCAGGTCCAGGCCCTCGGTGTCCAGCCGGCCCACGGGCATCAGCCCGGAGCCTTCTTCGATGACGGTCTTCAGGTCGTTGGCGTCCAGGCGTTCGGTGCGCAGCTTGGCCGCGTCGGGAAGCACGGCAATGTGCTGGGAGGTGCCGCCGGAGACCTCCGCGGTGCGCACGCCTTCGACCTTGGAGAGCCGTGGCAGCACCAGGCGCTCGACGTCGGAGCGCAGGTCGTTGAGGTTGTCGCCCCCGGAAACCGCCAGGTAGACGATGGGGAAGTCGGAGATGGAACCGGCGAAGGCCGAGGGCTCGACGTCCTCGGGCAGCGTGGAGCGGGCGTTGGAGATGGCCTTGTCGACCTGGGCGCGGGCCCGGTCCAGGTCCGTGCCGTAGGCGAAGGACAGCGAGATCGTGGTGAAGCCGGTCTGCGAGGTCGAGGAGGAGGATTCCAGACCCTCGACGGCCTGCAGCGCGCCCTCAAGCGGCTGGGCCACCTGCTTGTCGATGACCTCCGGGGAGGCCCCGGGCTGGGACGCCACCACGGAGATCCGCGGGAACTCGAGCGCAGGGATGAGCTCCTGCTTGAGCTGCCCCATGGTGATCACGCCGAACACCGCCACGAAGACGGTGATCAGTGCGATGAGGGCGCGGTTGCCCAGGGATAGTGCGGCCAGCCGGTGCATCTGTCATCCTCGAAGGTTTGTCTCGTTCGGTATTGCTCCTTCGAACAACTCTAGTTGTCCCAAAGCTGGAGCGGATCCATCCTGAGGCGTACGTCCGGCCCCGGGCAAGCGGTCGCGTCGTCGCCGGCCGGCCGAGCTGCTGGTGGGAGTGTCGCTCCCTGGGCATCGCGAGGCGTTTGGCGGAACTTCGCCCGGTGCGCTGGGGCATGCCGGGTCCGGGAGCGGGGAAGGCAACGTCTTCACATGGGCCGGACGTCGGCCAGGGCTGGAACTGCGGCCGGCAGCGGCGAACGGGCCGTAAACCTGCGAGGGATGCAGGGTCCCCCAATCAATGTACCCTGCACCCCTCGAAGGAGAATTTGGCGCGCTCATCCGTGGAAGGATGCTCTCTGGCGCTGCGCGTGCTGTCCGGCGCTCATACGTCCCAGGGCATGGGGTGTCGCGAAACGGATTTCGGGATCGGGTTCCAGCCAAGGGGAAACTGCCTGGTGCAAGACCGCGCACGGATTGGCGTTGCACCGGATTCTACGGAAATCATTGTCACGCGATATTCGCGCCCTGGTACGGGTGGCCTCTCACCCGGGCCAAGTGTGATGAGGCACCAATGGGCTGCGGAATTGCTGCGTGAACCATGAATCGTCCTTCTCGGGTGCCGTATTTACGTGAGATTATCGAACGTCGGCCCCAGGGAACAGAAGGATGGGCGAATTTTCGGTTGTTTTTTTGCGGCCCGGCTCCGTGTGTTGGGAAATCCTCTATCGTGGTTGGCCCGTCCGCGTGGGTTTATCGGGCGATGGGTGTTGCGACGGGATCCGGGGCGGCACCATGCGCCGTGGCACCGCGCACCGGGCCGGGCCGCGCATTATGCAGCGGGCCTACCGAATCGGTGGACTGGCCATGGTGTCCGTGCAACGATTGACGAACGGTCAAACGGGTCCGGCACTTCGCCGGGCTGTCAGTGGAATCCGCGAAGGAACGACTTTCTACTCCCACAACCAGAGGAGAAAATATGTTCAGGCCAGACGGCCAGGGAATGCACCAATTCCTGGAATCCGGGAACCAGACCCTTCCCCCGGAGCACGAACCAGCGCCCGAGACACCCCCCGGTCCGCCGCCGGTTCCGGGCCCCGATTACCCGCCGGGACCACCGACGCAGCCCGATCCGGACCCGGGCACCTATCCGTCGCCGCCTCCGGGTCCTGGCCCGGAACCAGAGCCGTTCCCCGGGCCGTCGCCGAACCCGGTGCCTGGTCCGGACCCGATGCCGCACCCGGACCCGACCACCAGGCCTCCAGCCTTTCAATCCGCGGTGTACTGATCGTTCCGCAGTCCGACAATGATGGGTGGGAAGTGGGCCGGGGCGCCGTTGGTGATGGGTTCCGGCCCGCCGGCCACCGGGCGTCCGGATGCGGGTTCGACCAGTGGCCGCATGATCAATGCCAACGGCAGCGAGTCGCGATTCCTGGAATCCGAAGTGCTCGAACCCCGACCGGTTTGATCTTTACATGCGTCCGGGAGGGCGGCGATGCTGGGAACATCATCCCGACGGCAGCAGGGGACCCGAGCCACGACGCATTGAGAAGAGACCAAGGGGAAGGGGGAAGCGATTCTCGTGGAACAGATCCGATTACGCGTCAGGGACGCCATTCGCTCGAACACCGAGGGCCTGAACCAATCAGGCATCGCGCGACAAGCAGACATGACACAAGATGCCTTGAGTCGATCCCTGAGCGGGCAACGCAATTTCAGTGCAGGCGAGCTGGCAGTCTTGGCCAAGATCCTGAGGGTATCCCTGCAATGGTTGATCACTGGGGACCCCGGGGCCGACTCATATGATTCCGACCGGCCGCCGTATGTTCGGGGCCGACTGGACAGGGTGGCCGAGACGGTTGCCTTCCCGGCGGGCGCGTATCGGGAGGTTGGCCTGTCGACGCAGTCCATTCCCGTGGTGTCGCCGGATTTGACGCCGGCGGAAGCCGCCGCCGAAGTGGCCTCCCGGCTTGCCGCCGGCTCCGCGCGTCCCTTCGTCCATGACTTGCCCGCCGCCATCGAAGACGCCTACGGCATCGGGGTGTTTGTGGCGGCCGAGGGACCCGCATTCGATGCCCGGGCCATGGTCGCCGGCGAGGTGACCTACGTCGTGGTGCGCAGCACGGGCGCTTGGTATCAGGCCAATCTGGTGCTGGCCCGTGAACTCGGGGAGTTGGTGGGCGGCCGGCAACCGGAAATCGGGCGGCGGGGACGGCAGCGGGACCGGTGGTCGTGGGATTTTGCCTACGCGCTGTTGCTGCCCGCCGCGACCGTCCGCTCGATCGACTGGAACAGGCAGACCCCCAGGGACCTGGCCGAGTTCTTGTGGGAGTCAGGCGTCTCGGCGAAGGCCCTGACCCAGCGATTGGATGCCCTGGGCATACAGCGCGGGCCGGCCCTGGTGCATGCGGACGAGGGGACGCTGCAATTGCTCGTGTGGCACAACCCGGATTGCCTCAGCCATCTCCGCGCCCGTGCCTACCGCTCGCCGCGAATTCCCTTCGACCTGTTCAGCGCACACCTCAAGGGGATGCGCGAGGGACACGTGGACGGCACCTCCCTTGCCTGGATGCTGGATACGCCGGTGTCCGAACTCTAGTACGGGCCGGCCCGGATTGCGCGGCGGTGCAAAAGGTTGGAAACCCATGAAGGGCGCAGTAGCGTGGCAAACATGGACCCGGAAACCGGACCCCATGCTGGCCACGACCGGAGCGGAACCGCGAGCCGGAAGGTGAACGGCCTTCTTGCCGACCGCCCGGTCGGGCATGGGTCGTGGGCGGCACCGCGGGGCAATGGCACGGGTCGGTTCAAAGAGATGGGAGCACAACAATGCCGAAGGACAAGACTCCGCAGATCAAGGACGACGAGCTTTACGATAAGTTGCGCGAAGAAGGAAACTCCAAGCAGAAATCGGCTCGCATCGCCAACGCGGCTGCTCGCGACGGCCGCTCGGCGGTCGGGAAACGTGGCGGGAAGGCGGGCGACTACGACGAGTGGACGGTTCCTGAGCTCAGGGCACGCGCCAAGGAAATCGGGTTGCGCGGCTACTCAAAGCGAAACAAGCAGGAACTGATCGATTCGCTGCGCAACTCATAGCCATTCGAATTACGACGTGGAGGTCGCAAATGAAAAACTCCCATGAAGGCAAAGAACGCGAAGACCATGACTCCGTACCCCCAACGCTGGACAGCTTCGATCCGTTGCGTGACGCCGAGAGACTGCTGGAAGACGACGACCCGTCAAACGCCGGATCCGAGGCCAGGGGAGCGGTACCCGGAGCGGACCCGGAACGCGCCGTCGGCGAGGAAGACGAGGCCGGGCCCGCGGACACCAACGAAGACGAGGCCCGATTCGACGCCGGGTGACGTTGCCCCGGGAAGGGCAGGTGTCCCGCCGTGTTCCAAGGTGGCGCTGGAGCCGATCGCCCATGCGGTCGGCTCCAGCGTCGTGTCGCCTCCTTGGCCGCGGGTAAAAACCGCCATGCCACGGAGCCTCACTTGTCGGTGTTGTCCTTGGTGATGTGCTTGGCGGCGTCCTTGAGGTGCTCCCCGGCCTGTTTTGCCTTGGCTTCGGCCTCTTCCTTGGCACCCTTGAAATGCAGGCTTTCGTTGTCCGTTGCGTCGCCGGCATTTTTCCGCATCTTGCCGACTGCTTCCTGCGCCTTGTTCCTGATCTTCTCTCCGAGACCCATCGGGGTTCCTCCTTGGGTTGATTCCGAATGCTTGCCTGGCGGGCACGCGCGTACGGGTGGCCGACGCTGGCGCTTGCGCGACGGCGTTCGATTCGGGATTGTCGTGAAACCGTATGCCGTGCCTACGGATTCATTTTCGTTCCAGCTTGCCTCCCTTCGCCTGCGCCGTGCCTGGAACGTGCGAGCCGACGGGCCGGGGCTCCCGTCAGATCCGTTCGCTGTCGCGATCCACCCGCCGGTGGTAATGCATCCCGGCCTGTCCTCCCAGGATTGCTCCGAGCAACGGGACAACAACGGCAATGGCCAGCGCGATCCAGCCCAGCCCGGTCATTTCTCCGCGCAGCGGAAGTTGCGGGACACCGTTCAGTTGACCCAGGGCGTCGAATCCGATTCCGGCAAAGACCGCAAGCGCGGCGACGACAATCGCGGCGACGATTGCCCACAGCCAGACGGCCACCCCTTGGCGGATTCCGTTGAAGCGAGCCATCCTGCCGGCAACGTAGCCGCCGCTGAAGTAGGCCAGCAACAGGACCAGCACCAAGACGCCGGCCGAGATCCAGGCGACCGCATCCGGATTGTCGGCAACACTGTCGGCGGCTGCGCCCAGATCGGTGGAAGTAGCCAGGCCGACCCCTGCACCGAAGGCAGTGAGCAGTGCCGTCAGCAGCACACTTATCCCCATGGCCGTCACCCAGCCGAAGAAGGCACTGCCGATTTTGACGCCACCGAACTGGCCGGTTTCCCGGACCAACCGCTCGTGGGCGCGGTAGTTGGAAGTACTTGACCCTGAACCCATGGTTTCCATCAAACGACCTCTTTCGCAATGTGGAGTGGGCAACGAAGGCATTGTGTCGCGGAGCGGAACCGCATGCGCCGATCCGACGCTCAGGGAGCCAGGTGCTCCCCGTGCCGGGGCCGTCCTGATTCCTGGTCGTCCCCTGTCACATCCCGCCGTCCCTCGGCCGGCAGTGCAGCCTCGTCCCGTGGCTCGGCATCGGCATCGGTGCCGGCGCGCGGGGCGGCTTCATCTGTTTCCGGGGAGGCAGCGGTTTCGGTGTGCCGCTCGGTGACGATGTATTTCCTGATTCTGGGACGAGACGGTTCGCCGCCGACGGTTCTGAGATGTTCCTCCGCGCCAAGCGGTGTGCCTTGGACCAGGCCGACCGGCTCCGCATGGTCCTGATCCTCGGATGGCTCGGGTTCCTGTGTTCCCTGTTCCACGGACGGCTCGGGTTCCGCAGTGCCCTGCTCCGCGCCCAGCCCGGCTTGCGAGTAGTAGTCGTAGAGCCTGTCCTCGTCTTCCGGGCCCAGATGGCCCCGGGGATCGATGTGCGGGGCATCCTTCACGAATTGCTTGGTGAACCCGACGTGAAGCTGTGAGTTGGAAATTTCGGCATCGTCGAGCGGCACGAAGTTTACGGAGCCACCGAAGTGGCCGGTTTTCACCGTGGCAAAGTTCGGCAGCCCAGTTCCGTCGTCAAGATAGACCTGGCCGAGGGTGCCGATCTTTTCCCCTTCGGAACCATACACGCCGGCCTTGGTCTTCTTCAGGGCATTGAGATCTTCGTTGTACAACATGGTGTTGTCCTTTCCGGGCGTGTGCCGGAGGAGATTCCCGGTGTGCTGCGCAGAACCTGTAACGGTCCTTTTGCGTGGCGGGGACAGCTGTGCCGGCCAAGTCCGGTGTCGCATTGGTCCAAAGGCGGAGGCCCCCACCGCCGCCTTGGCCGACCGTCCCCGTTACCGGCATCCGCTGCCTCCCGCCACTTCCGAGTTCACGGGCGGAGCAGACGGGAGTGGGTGCGTCCCGCAGATTCGCCCATGTCACCAGCAAATCACCGCCGCGACGGCAATTCAAGAAACAGCCATGCCGAGAGGAATCGACAGGTGAAATCAGGACCGAAGGCATAGCGAAAATCCCAAGACCTCGTTCGGGCACGGACTCACGGGAGGTGCCGTTTCGATCGCGCCCTATTCGCCGGTGTCCGGATCCATCGCCGAATAGTAGCCATCGAGCAGTGCCTTCTCGGCGTCCCCGAGCTTGATGCCGGGGTCGACGCTCGGTGAGTGCCGGATGACGTCCTTGCTGAACCGCACCTGCAGGTGGCCGTCGGTGAACACGGCGCCCCTGAGCGAGACCAGGAGTTCCTCCGACCCGAACAGGCCGAGGCGGACGGTGACGAAGTCGGGGTCCCCGGAACCGACATCCATGTAGATGTTGCCCAGTGTCCCGACCTTTTCGCGCAGCGGGCCGTACACGGTGCTCTTGGCGTTCATCAGCGCGTTCAGGTATCCATGGCCAAGCACGGTGGTTTCCTCACAGGACGTTTCCCCCGGGCGCGGCCACCGGAACCGTCCGGGTGCGGTTCCTCCCACGTGGCTGGTCATTGACGACAAGGCGGGTTGCCGTCAATGGGCCGGGCATCCAAGACAAGCAAAGCACCGAGAGCAGCCCCATTCAAGGAAAAACCGCCCTCCTTAACGACCAAAGGCCCGGCTCCCAGGCTGGGAACCGGACCTTCAGGCAATGCCGGTGTTAGGCGAGGCCGAGGACCTTGTCGGTCTCGGCGCGCACCTCGGCGTAGAGCGAGGCGTTCTCGTTGAGCTTCACGCCGTAGGACGGGATGATCTCCTTGAGCTTGGACTCCCAGCCGGCGAACTGCTTCGGGAAGCAGCGGCCCAGCAGGCCGATCATGATCGGGGTCGCGGTCGAGGCTCCCGGGGAGGCACCCAGCAGGCCGGAGATGGTGCCGTCGGCGGAGGTGATGACCTCGGTGCCGAACTGCAGCACGCCGCCCTTCTTGGCATCCTTCTTGATGACCTGGACGCGCTGTCCGGCGGTGATCAGTTCCCACTTCTCGCCAGTGGCCTCGGGCAGGTACTCGCGCAGTGCGTCGTCCTTCTTGGAGCGGGACTTGAGCACTTCCTTGATCAGGTACATGGTCAGGTCCAGGTTGTCCTTGCCCACGGCCAGCATCGGCAGGATGTTGTGCGCGCGGATGGACAGCGGAAGGTCCAGCAGCGAGGAGGTCTTCAGGAAGTTGGTGGAGAAGCCGGCGTAGGGGCCGAACATCAGCGAGCGCTTGCCGTCGACGAAGCGGGTGTCCAGGTGCGGCACGCTCATCGGCGGGGCGCCGACCGAGGCCTGGCCGTAGACCTTGGCGTGGTGCTGGTCGATGATCGCGTCGTCGGTGCAGCGCAGGAACTGGCCGGAGACCGGGAAGCCGCCGAAGCCCTTGATTTCGTCGATGCCGGCCTTCTGCAGCAGGCCCAGGGCGCCGCCGCCGGCGCCCACGAAGACGAACTTGGCCTTCACGTTGCGCTTGGCCTTGGTGGCGTTGTTGCGCACCGCGATGTCCCAGCCGGCGCCGTCGCGCTTGATGCCGGTGACGCGGTGGCCGAAGTTGACCTCGGCGCCGTTGGCGGCAAGGTTCTCGGTCATCTGGCGGGTGAGCGAGCCGAAGTCCACGTCGGTGCCGGAGACGACGCGGGAGGCGGCGACGCGCTGGGAGCCGTTGCGGCCGTTGGCCACCAGCGGGGCCCAGGACTTGATGGTGTCAAGGTCCTCGGTGTGCTCGATCTCGTTGAACAGCGTGTGCGGCTTCAGTGCCTCGTAGCGGGTCTTGAGGTAGTTGGCGTGGTCGTCGCCGATGACGAAGCTCATGTGCGGCAAGGCGTTGATGAAGGTGGCGGGGGCACCGACCTGCTTGTTCTTCACCAGGTGGGAGAAGAACTGGCGGGAGACCTGGAACTGCTCGTTGATGCCGATGGCCTTGGCCGGGTCGACGCTGCCGTCGGGGCCGGCCGCGGTGTAGTTCAGTTCGCAGAGGGCCGAGTGGCCGGTTCCTGCGTTGTTCCAGGGGGAGGAGGACTCGAGGCCGGCCTGGTCCAGGTTCTCGAAAAGGCCGATGCTCCACCCCGGCTCCAGCTGCTTGATCATGGTACCGAGCGTGGCGCTCATGACACCGGCGCCGATGAGAACGACGTCGAAAGACTGGTTGGTGGATTCAGAAGGCACGGGGGGTTCTCCATTGAAAGTTCGTCTTGACTCTAGGCAAGACTAGCGCCATGCAGGGGCGTCCAAGAAATTGGTCTCTTGACAGTCGGTGACTTAAGTGGTCATCTTCACATCGGTGAAGACTTCGTCCAGGACCGGGGACGAGGGGTAGTGCTTTACGGTGTCGTTGAAGGCCAGCGCGGAGATGGGAAAAGCCAGCGGAAGCGCGGGCAGGTCCTTGGCCAGGGTGTTGGAAAGGTCCTGGTAGGCGGTCACGCGCTGCTCGCCCGGCGGCATGGAGCGCGCCAGCAACACCTGCGCGGAGAGGATCGGCGAGTCGTAGCCGAATTGCCGGTTGTTCGAGGAGAAGAGCGCGCCCATGAAGTCGTCGGGGTCCCGGTAGCCGCCGTTGAAGCCCAGCAGGTGCAGGCCGGGGACGTCCCCGGAACGGACGGTGGCCACATAGCCGTCGTTCCAGTCCATGGGCATCGGCGCGAGGTTGATGCCGACCAAGGCCAGCTGCCGCGAGAGCTCGGCATAGATGAGCTCGGGCAGCGGGAGGTAGGCCCGGGAGATGTTCAGGGGATAGAGGAACGGGATGGGGGTTCCGTCGTAGCCGATGGACTCGAGCAGGTCCTTGGCCCGGTTGGAGTCCGGGCCGTAGTAGGTGTCCGAGGACTTGATGCCCAGCGAGGCGGGAAGAAAGCCGCGGGCCTCCTTGGTGCCGGAGATGTAGAACTGCTCAATGATCTTTTGCCTGTCGATTCCGTGGGCGATGGCCCGGCGGAATTCTTCCTTGGCAAGCCACTTGTTCTTCTGGTTCATCCCCAGGTACGACACCGAGTAGGGGTCGCGCTGCACGATGAGCTTGCCCTCGCGCACCAGTTCGCGCAGTCCCGTCACCGCGACCAGGTCGAAGCCGTCGATGTCCCCGCGGTCCAGGGAGCCCAGGCGCCCGGACGGGGTGCGGATCTCGCGGAAGACCACCAGCGTGGGGGCCGTCGGGTTTCCCTGCACGGTGGCGGCGTCCCAGTATTCGGGGAAGCTGCGCAGGGTGATGGCCCCGTCCTTCCAGGAGACGAACGCGAACGGCCCGGTGCCCACCGGTTGGGTGGACAGGTAGGAGACCTGGCCGTTCTCGGCCGCCGGGGTGGCCAGTGCCTTGGGCGAGGCCAGCGTCAGGCCGGGCAGCGTCAGCGCCTCGATGAGTCCGGAGATCGGCTGGCGCAGCGTGAGCACCACGGTGTGGGTGTCCGCGGCCTTGATGGAGCCGAAGTAGCTGGCGGTGCCGCCGGAGGTGACCCCCACGAAGGGGTTGGCCTTGAGCTGTTCGCGCAGCGATTCCAGCAGCTCCACCTCGGCCGCGTGGTCGATGAGCTGTTGCGGGTCGACGGTTTCGTTGCCGTCGCCTTCCTTGGTGGGCTTGGGCTTGGGCTCCGGGATGGACTTGGGCAGCGTGGGAATCTGCTCGCTGTGGCGGAAGACCTGGGTGAAGCCCTGGTCGGAGTTGGCGCGCACATCGGAGGGCAGGGCGATCCAGTGTTCGAAGTTGGTGACCACTGCCTGCGCGTCGAAGTCGGTGCCGTCGTGGAACTTGACCCCGCGGCGCAGGATGAAGGTGTACTGCAGCCGGTCCGGGCTCACGATCCAATCGGTGGCCAGCAGCGGGATCGGTGCCCCGGTTTCGCGGTCCACCCCGATCAGTCCCTCATAGAGCTGGCGGGTGATGCGGAAGGTCTCGTTGTCCCCGGAGATGGCGGGATCCAGGGTTGCCGGATCGGCGGCCGACCCGAAGTGGAAGGTGCGGATCACCGGCCCGGCGCTGGCGGTGGGGCTGGACGGGACCGGGGTGTCCTTGGAATCGCAGCCGGCCAGGGCCAGGGCCGTGAGCCCCAGGCCGCCGGCCAGGAAGGCGCGGCGCGTGGCCCTGGGTGGTTCCGGGCTGTGCGGCTGGCTAGGCACCAAGGACTCCTCGTCGGTTTGTTGGGCTCCACCCACGGGGCGGGCCGCTGCTCAAGTGTTAAAGCGCAGGGCCCCCGGAAGCATCCGGGGGCCCTGCGTGGTGCCGTAGGTATCCAAGAATACGTTTGGCGTCTGTGTGCGAGCGGGGGGACTTGAACCCCCACGTCCGAAGACACTGGAACCTAAATCCAGCGCGTCTACCAATTCCGCCACGCTCGCAAGGCAGCGAACCGCTTTCGAAGTTCGGCAGAAATCAGTCTAGCGGAGAATTTTGGCCCGATTTGTGGCTTTTGGGCTGTGGGCGAAACTTTATTTTGGATCGAGACCCAAATCACGACGCAGCTTCGCGACGTGTCCGGTGGCCCTCACGTTGTACTGCGCCAGTTCAACGATACCGTTCTCGTCCACCACGACCGTGGAGCGGATCAGGCCCTCGTAGGTGCGGCCGTAATTCTTCTTTTCTCCCCATGCGCCGTAGGCGGCCGCGACGGCGTGGTCCTCGTCTGCCAGCAGCGGGAAGGTCAGTTCCTCCTTGGCGGTGAACTTGGCCAACTTGGCCGGCGCGTCGGGGGAGATGCCCACGACCTGGTATCCGGCGGCGGCCAGTGATTCGAGGGAGTCGCGGAAGTCGCAGGCCTGCTTGGTGCAGCCCGGGGTCGAGGCCGCCGGGTAGAAGTAGACGATGGTCTTTTTCCCGCGTAGCGAGGACAGGGACAGTTCCTGGCCGCGTGCGTCGGTGAGGGTGAAGTCCGGGGCGCTCTCGCCGGCGGAGAGGCGGACGGCCTCGGCAGTGCTGTTCTCGCTCATGGTTTGGGTGCTCCCTGTTCATGGGGATTCGCGCAGGGCGCTGGCGCGCCCCGACGAATCGGATTCCGATGGGTTCTACCCATGAGCCTATCGAAGAGCGTGCCGGGAGCCGAAAAAACCGCCTGGGGGTGTTTCGACGCCGGCATTCCCTGGAGGGCCCGGGTGAAACGTTCTCTCGGCGAAGTTCGACAGACCGACGTAGCGGACCTTTCCGGCGTAGCCGGAACGTGTTGCCCACCGGAATGTTACGGCCCGGTGGAGCCGGATTGCCGGCGGAGGCCCTAGAGTGGGGAGCGACTTTTACGCACCGTAGAAATGGGTTGGCAATGCAGGACCGGCACGCGCGCATGCTCCGTGCCGCTGTGGTGTCCGCCATCGTGCTGGTTCTCTCCGCAGGAGCCCACCTGGGCGGCGGTGGAATCCTGCCGCACCCGGGAGTCCTTCTCGGGCTTGCCGCACTGACCATGCTGTCCGCCACCGTCGTCGCCAAGCGGACGCTGGGGCTTCCGGCCCTGGTGGCGGTCCTCGGCGGAGGGCAGTTCACGCTCCACCATGCTTTCGGGTTTTTCGCCTCGGCCGCCACCACTGTGGTGTGTGCTCCCGATGCGGCGCACCTTGGCCATGCGGCCACGCTGAGCTGCACCGTCGGGTCTGCCGCGGTTTACCCGCATGGACTCGAGGGCGGCACGGATCTCACCATGTTCGCCGCGCATGCGATCGCGACCCTGGCAACCGCCATGCTTGTGGCCCGTGGAGAAAAAGCGCTCAGCTCGGTGGCGGGCTGGCTGCGCCCGCTATTCACGGTGCTGCGGATTTCCCCCTTACGCCCGCTGGTTCGGGTCGGCGCGATGGGGCCGGTGCGCCGTTTTCACGCCGTGCCATTCCTTATTTCGCCGCCGTTGCGCGGCCCACCGTCCTTTCGCTGAGTCCGACTTCTTCCAACACTTCGTGCCGGCCGTCATGGGCCGTGCACAGCGAAAGGCATGCCATGAAACTCCGTCGTACCCTCCTTGCATCCGCAGCAACCGCCGGCCTGATGGCCGTCGGCATCGCCTCGGCCAGCGCCCACGTCACCGTCAAGCCTGACTCCACCGACGCAGGCGCATATTCCGTGTTGACCTTCGCCGCCTCACACGGCTGCGAAGGATCGCCCACCACCAGCTTCACCATCAACATCCCCGACTCGATCATCGACGCCAAACCCACCGTTTACCCCGGCTGGGACGTGGAAAAGATCGAGGAAAAGCTGAAGAAACCACTGACCACCGCCGATGGGTCCACCGTCACCAAGCACATCGGCAAGGTCATCTACACGGCACAGACCCCGTTGGAAGACGGCTACCGGATGGCCTTCGAAGTCCAAGTCCAGAATCCCGACAAGGCAGGTGAAACCCTCGCGTTCCCCACGCTCCAGACCTGTGAGACCGGCAAGACCGATTGGTCCCAGTTGCCGGCGGAGGGCCAGGACCCGCACGCACTAGAGGCGCCCGCCCCGAGCTACACCTTGACCGCGGCCTCCGGGGACGGCCACCACCAGGCGGCGGGCACCGCCACGGAGCATGCAGTACCGGAGGGCAGTGTCCAGACCGCGGCGACCTCGGGGAACGTTGCCTCGCCGGTCCCCGGTTTCCTGGGACTCGGCGCGGGAGTGCTGGGACTGGTCGCCGGAGGGATCGCATTGAGCCGCACCCGCAAGACTGCCGGCAAGTAGATCCGCAACGTGAAAAGGCAAAGGCAACGCCGATCGGGCTTCCTGCGAGCGATCCGCCAATCCCTCACCGGCGTGGTCCTCGTGGTGCTCGCCCTGCTGGCACCGGTCTCGGCCGCCTCCGCCCACGACAGCCTCACCGGCACCAATCCACAAGACGGACAGACGGTTAAGGACATGCCGGACGTCATTGACCTGATGTTCAGCAACATGCCCCTGGCCATTGGAACCCAGATCCGCATCGAGGATACCGGCGGAAAGGACTGGGCCGTCGGCGAGGTCAAGATCGTGGACAACGTGGTCAGCCAGTCCGTCAGTCCCGACGCCCCGGGCGGGGACTATGCGGTGATCTGGCGCGTAGTCTCCTCCGATGGGCATCCCATCGAGGGCAAGTTCGGGTTCACCGCAAGATCCGGCGGCGGAGGTGTGTCCCCTTCGCAGGCACCAGATCCGCAACAGGACACTGGTCTGTCCGAAGGGCCGGAATCATCGGCAGCCGGCACGTTTCCCGTCGGCCCGGTGCTGGGGTCGCTGGCGATCCTGCTGGCGCTGGCGGCCATCATCATGCGGGTTGCGCGTCGGCGTGTGAACAAGAAACGGTCTCTCTGATGTGAGGCACCGCCGGGAGGAACCGGCTTATGGAAGCCGGTTCCTCCCGGGCACCGAGTCAGGGACTACGCTGCCCGCGGGCACGGCAATGGCCCGATCCCCAGCGTGAACGCAAGCCCCGCACCGTGGACGAAGGGCGGAGGGCCATGAGGCGCGGCTTCCCATCGGCACCCAAAAGCGTCCTCCGGGCACGGGGGAGCGTCCGAACGGGCCGGGCTTCGAACGTGGAGCCGCCTTGGACTCTCCGTGCGGTCGCCTTCGATAAATGACAGTGCCGTTCGGAACTAGCGTGACCACCCGATGGTTCCGGGTGCGGTCCCGGGTCCGAAGGGGGCCGCCCCGGGAGCGTCCGCCGGTTCGTCGTCGTTCTCGCCGGCGCCGCCCAGCAGGCTGCGGGTCAAGGCCGCGGCATCCGACATTAGCTCATGGGCCGCCGCCAGCAGGTGCGAATCGCCGGGCTCCTGGCCGGCCATGGCCGCAAGCAGGATGGCCCGTCGGGTCAACTCCTTGGCAAAGGAGGCGGTCGTTCCCTCGATCAGCTCCGCCACGCGGTTGACGGTCTCGGGGGAGGGATTCAGCTTGTGTCCATAGAGCTCCAGCAGCGCGCGCCTGGCCGCTGCATCCGGGCGCGGTATTCCCACCGCAAGGTCGACGCGGCCGGGGCGCTGGACCAACGCCGCCTCGAGCAGGTCCACCCGGTTGGTCGTGAGCAGGAACGCCACGTCCGCGTCGGTGTCCAGCCCGTCCATGGCGTCAAGCACCTCGAAGAGCAGCGGCTGGGGCCCGTGCCCGAAGCTCCGATCCTCCGCGACCAGGTCGCAGTCCTCGAGCACCACGATGGCGGGCTGCAGGGCACGCGCCATGCGAGCGGCCTCGCTGATGTAGGCAAGGGTGTTGCCCGCGAGAAGGACGACAGTGTGCCCTGCCGCGGCCGAGGCCAGGTAGCGCACCGTATGCGTCTTGCCGGTGCCGGGAGGGCCATAGAGCAGCACGCCGCGCTTCAGGTGCGCGCCGTGCGCCAGGAGCTTCTCCCGGTGCTCGCCGACGCCAAGGACCTGGGCCTCGATCCGCTCAAGAGTCCCGGCCGGCAGTACCACCTCGCCCGCCGCGACGGGCGTGCGGCGGTGGAAGGTGATGCCCGCGGCCGAGGACGAGTAGTCGTTGGCGGTGAACGAAATGACGTGACCGCGGAAGATGCTGTTTTCCCGCAGGCTCGTCCTGAAGAGCTTGAGGAAGTCATCCACGGCGTCCGTGCTGGTGCCAAGCACCTCCAGGGTGGCGCGTTCTCTGCCGTACTGCGGATTTGCTTGCCGCAGGAGAATGGCCAGGGGAGTGCCGCCGCGCGTGAAAAGGAAAAGCCCAAAGGAAACGATTCTCCGCTCCTCGTCGGGTCCCACCGAAACGGTTTCGTAGTCGGGTTCGCCCAGCCACCCTGCTTGCATTCCGTGGCTTGCGACAAGGTCGGACAGATCCATGTGGTGGCGTTGCTGGCCGGCCAGGCCATGGATCCGTGCTTCGGGGTCGGCCGCGACCATGTCATCCAGGATTCCCGAGGCGTCGGCCAGTCGGTGCGAGGGAAAAGATTCGACCACAACGGGCAGTCGGCCGGGTTCCATGCCCAGATGAGCCGTGACAGCCGGCAGCAGCGGGGTGCCGCCGGTGATCTCGAAGGCTTGGCTGGCTAGGCGCGTCAGTTCGGAAAAGTTCCGCAGGTAGGAAGCCAACTGTTCGTCCATGCACGGAGCCTATCAGCGGGCTCCCTGGGCGCGAGGTAAGGCGGGGAGAAAACGAAAGACCCGATCTGTCGAAACAGATCGGGTCTTTCTCACCGTGCACCCCTCGGGACTTGAACCCGAAACCCATTGATTAAGAGTCAATTGCTCTGCCAATTGAGCTAGAGGTGCTTAGCCGCTTCAGTCAGCGCCCCATGCGGAGCCCGTCCTTGCGACGCAGATAATCATAACCAGAAAGTGCCGTGGAAATAAAATCAGCGCCGGGTGCGGTTGCTGCACGCAAACTTCCCCGGAACCACGGTGTTTTCCGATCGCCTTTGGCGATTCTTGGCTGGGTTTCCGGCGGATTCTGCCGGAAATTGATTTGTGATGGTGCGCACAATTCGCGTACGTGGACTGTGCGCGCCGGTCCTTGATGCCAAAAGAATGATTCCATTGCCGCCTCGACGACCGATTCCAGAGAGCGGCGCAGTCTTTTTTGGTGAACAAGCGTTCCGCAACGCTGGACTTCCCAGGGCCGCCGGGGGCAGCCAAACGTGCGCCGGTGGCATGGCGGGACGGGGCTGGAAGTCGGAAAGGCATGCCCGGGCCGAAAAGCGTTGGTGGCCCACCGTGTCCCGGCGCCCTTGGCCCGACGTTGGACTTCAATGGCCGGGGAAAGCAGAAAGT
>NZ_JBIXLN010000019.1:0-88696 GCF_045798555.1 Paeniglutamicibacter sp. MACA_103
GACGGTTTTTTGCTGTCCGGGCAGGACAGCACTTAGATGCTGCTGGTTGCCAACTCGATGTCGAGGCGTGGCAGGCGGTCGAACCAGGGGTTCTCGCCCGGTGTTCCCACGTTGACGATCAGGAATGCGTGGTTGGCGGTGCCGGCGTTGATGACGGTGTCCACGCCGGCGGCGTTGAAGCCGCCCATGGGCCCGGCATGCAGGCCGGCGGCGCGGACGGCCATGATGAAGTAGCCCGCCTGCATCCAGGCGTTGTTCTTGGCGACCTCGGCACGCATGGCGGCGTCCTCGTCAAACATTGCCTTGCGTTCCGCGGCGTGGGGAAAGAACACCGGGAACTGCTCGTGCCAATCGGCGTCGTAGCTCAGGACCGCAAGCGCGGGGGCGGCCAAGGACTTGGGACGGTTCCCCTCCATCATCTGGGCGACGACGGCCTCGCGGGCCTCGGCGCTCTTGACCCAGGTGATGCGCAAAGGCTGGTTGTTCATCATCGTCGGACCCATTTTGGTGAGCTCGTAGATGGCTTCCAGGGTTTCGTCGGTGACGGTCTCGTCGGAGAAGGTGTTTGCAGTCCGTGCTTCAAGGAAAAGCTTGTCGGCGGTATCTGCATCGATCGACAGCTGCTCATACACGGTCGAGGCGGTTTCAACGCTCATGTGCGGGTCTGCTCCTTGCGGCTCATGGGTGACTTCCTACTAGAGCAGAACCACCGCAGCAGCCGGCCGCATTCCCTGAACCCCCGTGAGCTGCATCACCGGACATGGTCCGGGAAGTCCGTAAACGGGGCATTTACATGGTTAAACATCAGCACGCCCGACGACACCGATGGTGGCTACTCTTGGGGTAGTAGCGACCGCGGAACCTTAATTATCAAATGCTCCTTGGGGGAAAGCATTTGACGCGATTCCTGATGCTGACCAACTTGGGGGCTTGGTCTGCGGGGCTGGCGTCGTCCGGCGTGCTGGAAATGAGTTCTTGAAACGCCACTCGCAAAACGCTCCGAGAACTCATCAATCGGCTATGCGGCCGATGTACTACCTACTGTATCCACGATGGCAGGTGCTCCACATTAGACCTTTGACCATACTTGGTGAGGTAACCTCACTAAAAATCCGAGGTCTCAACGGCTTCCTCGGGAGACCTATTGGTCCCGTCAATAATGGCTGCCGGCAGCTCTGCCCGCACCACCCAGTCGCCACGGACGCGCTTGGCCGAAAGGGTTCCCCCGAAGGCCGCCATGCGGTCGGACATGCCCACGATCCCGGAGCTATGCCCTCCACCGTCAAACCCTTGGTCCATGACGCGGCGGGGCAGCTTATTGGCGATTTCCAACCACACCCTGTCACCGACCACAAGGGCCTCAATGCGGCATGGCGCATCCCGCTCGGCGTGCTTGACGATGTTCGTCGTGGATTCCTGCAGGACCCGGTACAGGGCGGCCTGGGCGGACTGGGGCAAGCCGGATAGCTTCGGATCGGCCATGGTCTTGGTCGGATGGCCGAGGTCAACCAATCTCTCCGCAAAGATCTCAACACCGATGAGAATTTCCAGGCTGCTGGCCGCATTCTCCGCGGGATCGACGAGCGAGCCGTCCACACGTGTCGTCGGACCGTCGGATCTCAGCACATTGAGCATGACACGCAGGTCTTGGAGAGCTTCCTTCGAGGTGGCTCCGATGACCTTGAGCGCGGCCTGGGCAACGGCCGGATCGCCGGAAAAACCGGCGGCCTTGGCCTGCATGGAAATCACGGTGATGTCGTGAGCGACGATATCGTGCAGGTCCCTGGCGATTGCCTTCCGCTCGGCCTCGACGGCCTCACGTTGCTTGCGGCGAAGCTCTTCAATGCGTTTCTTGTCGGCCGCTCGCTGCTCTTGGAAATTCCGCGCAAATACGGCGACGAAGTAAGCAGCCACGACCAAAGGAATGATGATGATCAAGAAGCCCACGTCGTAGGACCTGACAACGACGATCAGGATCGGCCAAAGGCCCGTAATGCATAGGTAGCGAAACGAAAACTTACGGGTTTCCGTCAGCGTAACTATGCCCACCAGAAGGGGAACGATCAGGAGAGCGAACATATAGGCGCCCGTGAAGGCCGTCAATGTCATGGCCGCAATGGAAACAATGACCGCATATTGGGTTCGAACCCAAAGGAGTCCGAGCGCAAGGGCGAAAGTCGCGTTGACCATGACTTCGGTCGCGCGAACTTGAAACTTAACGGGGTCGGATTCGCTGACCAGACTCACAATGTCTGTAACCAGCAACAAGACGACGATACCGCTCACAACCAGGAGAATCTTCCTCCCCAATGTGGAGGAAGATTGCTCACTAGTTGCATCAGGGGCAGAAACGAATCGGTTCACCGCTCCATTCTCACCCAAATGAGGACCCATTCCTATGAGTCCTCATTCCTACCTAGGGCAGGATGCACCGAAGTATCGGCACAGCCAGTCATTGAATGCATCGGAAGCACCAGCAGGCGAAGCAACTGGCAATGAGCTGCCCTGGGACAGCGAACCGGGAACCGCGGCAGCCTGGGCAGGCATGGCGGCCGGCACCAACAAGGCAACGGACATGGTTACAGCAGCGAGGATACGAGTTTTACGAGTCATGTTGCCCATTCTTGCATCTATTTCATTAAGTCAACAGGTACTTTTAGATGAATTTTTTATACTTGGCCAGTCACAACGTCGTTATGTCCGAAGTTCACTAGACTCAGAACCGTGACCGATATCCAAGTTCTTGTGGTTGATAATGAACCCCTCATGCGCCAAGCCCTCAAAATCATTCTTGAAGCAGCCCCGGGGTTCCAGTGGCTTGGAGAAGCGACAAACGGCATCGAAGCCGTGGATTTCTGCGCGGGCAACAGCCCTGACGTCATCCTCATGGACATGCAGATGCCGCGCATGGACGGGGTTGAGGCAACCGAAATCATCATCACGAATTACCCGGATATTGGCGTGCTCGCCATAACCGCATTCTCCTCGGAGGAATACCTGGTCCCGGCCCTGCGTGCGGGGGCGGCCGGGTACCTGGTCAAGGACGCCGAGCCCACTGAAATCCTGGCCGCCATTCGGGCCGTGCACGACGGAAGCGCCGCCATTTCGCCGTCGGTGTCTCAGGACCTCATCCGCGCCGTCCGAAATGGCTACGACGTCAAGCCGAGCAGCACCAGCCGGCAAAGCCCCATGCCCTTGTCCGAGCGAGAATTGGAAGTCCTGCAACTGCTCGCTCGCGGGCGCAACAATCCGGAAATTGCTGCCGAGTTGCACGTTTCCGAAGCCACCGTCAAGGCCCACCTGAGCCGCGTCATGGCCAAATTTGGCGTCCGGGACAGGGTCCAGACCTTGATCCGTGCTGCGCAGTACGGGCTCGTCGAACTACACATGGATTAGCCGCCGGGCCAGGGATCCTAGACGCGATGCCACGTCCGCGCTGAGCCACCGACAGTGCGAACCCCGTCCGATGCCTGTTCTTCCCCGGCAATGGTCCTGCCCTACTGAACGTGTCATTGTCGCACGGGGCAAGTGTTCCCGGGATAGTTCAGCGGGCATCTTGCTGTATGGACCATGGTTGGCAACGATTCCATATGTCGAAAAACTTGTAAGTCTTACTAAATTTTTGTCAATTTCACGGATCGACAATTATTTGCAAATTAGGTGGGAATAACCACCTTTCTTGCTGATTGCCCCCGCCTGTCGCATAGGCTCGAAAAATGACAACTGAACTGACGAAGGCGAGCGCAAAACCCCGCGTTCACCGATGGGTTTTCTGGCCCGCAGCCATCATCATCATTGTTTTTGCCACGTTTGCAATGACCATGCCAGGCACAGCCGAGGCGCTTTTCGCCTCCATCCAGTCGAAGATCATCGGTTACTTCAACTGGTACTACGTTCTCATCGCCACGGGTTTCGTGGTGTTCAGCCTCTGGCTGGGATTTGGCAAATTTGGCGAAATCAAGCTCGGCAAGGATGACGACGAACCGGAGTTCTCCCTCGGTTCCTGGTTTTCGCTGCTCTTTGCCGCCGGCATGGGCATCGGGCTGGTCTTCTACGGCGTCTCCGAGCCGCTGAGCCATTTCGCCTCACCCAAGCCGGGCGCCTCGGGTTCTCCTGCCGAGCTCGCCCAACAGGCACAGGCCCAAACGTTCCTCCACTGGGGCGTCCATGCCTGGTCAATCTACGTGGTTATCGGGTTGGCACTCGCCTACGCAATTCACCGACGCGGGCGACCCATCTCGATCCGATGGACCCTCGAACCGTTGCTGGGCCGCAAGGTTCACGGCGGACTCGGAAACCTCATTGACGTGGTCGCACTGGTTGGAACGATCTTCGGCGTGGCGACCTCGTTGGGATTGGGGGTCTTGCAGATCAGCGCAGGCCTGCAAAGTGCCGGACTGATCGAGGCCTCCCAGTTCGTCGATCTCGTCATCATTGCGGTGGTCACCGCATTGGTGCTCTTCTCCGTGCTTTCCGGCGTCGGCAAGGGCATGAAATGGCTTTCAAACACCAACCTGATCCTGGCCGGTGTGATGGTTGTCTTCCTATTGATAGTTGGCCCCACCCAGTTCCTACTGCGAAACTTCGTGCAGTCGGTCGGCAACTACCTGCAGAACTTCCTGGCGATGTCCTTCAACGTCAGCGCCTTCACCGGCGCCGAGGGCGAGATCTGGCAAGGCACGTGGACCACGTTCTACTGGGGCTGGTGGATTTCCTGGGCCCCGTTCGTGGGAATCTTCATTGCCAGGATTTCGCGGGGCCGCACGGTGCGCCAGTTCGTTGCCGGCGTCATTCTGGTGCCGACGGTTGTCACGATGCTCTGGTTCGCTGTCCTGGGCGGGATCGCCTTGCACGGACAACTGGAGGGCACCGGGAATCTCATCGCACCGGACCGTTCGATTGACACCGAGGGCGCCCTGTTCGCCATGCTCGACCAATTGCCAGCCGGCTCCGTACTCACGGTGGGTGCGATCATCATGATTGTCATCTTCTTTGTCACCTCTGCCGACTCGGGTGCATTGGTCATGGGCATGATTGCCACCGGCGGAGACGTGGAACCCAAGAACTGGATCCGCATATTCTTCACGCTGGCGACTTCCCTCCTGGCTGCTTCCCTCCTGCTCTCCGGTGGCCTTGAGGCGCTCAAGACCGCAGCAATCATTATTGCCCTGCCTTTCAGCATCGTCCTGATCATGATCTGTTGGGCGACGTATCGGGCATTCTCACGTGAAGTGAAAGTCTACGAAAAAGCCCGGCGGATGGCCTTCGTTGACCACATCGGCGATTTCTACGGTTTGGAAGTCGAAGCGCCAAACGAGGACTCGCAGCTGATCAACCTGCAGAACTTCACTGCACGGTTGCGACGGGCTGTTCCGCTCGCGCGCCGAGGCCATGTACCGGCGGCTGCCGGCAGGGTCCGCTCAGAGGCTTCCCGCGGCCTAGGCGCGCCAGAGGCCTACGCCGAGGGCAACGGCAAGCACCCCGATCAGCCGCCCGCTTCCACCAGCTAGACGACGAGGCTTGGCAAATTCGAGGTGTTGGGCTCCCATCCACGGAGGGAAACCCAACGCCTCGAATGCGTTTCAGGCCAGGCCACGTAGATCCAAGGTCTCCCCGTCGCGCTCCTGCCAAGGCCCCGGCCTACAGCGCTGCGCGCACAGGTCAGCCGTCAGAACCGACGCGCAACCGGATGGCGCGGTACCCGAGACCCACGGCAAACATGGCCAGTCCGCCGATGACGGCATTGGGCGGAAGCGTAGCGACGAGCACGGCGCAGCCGATGGACCCCGCGACACCCAGCCAAACGGGGCTGAGGCGCTCGCTCCGCGGCTGCTTGACGGCCGAGATGTTGGCGATCAGGTAGTAGACCAGCACCCCGAACGAGGAAAATCCGATGGCCGTTCGCAGGTCGAAGAGCATGATCAGCAAAACCACCGCGACTCCGACTGCCAGCTCGGCGCGGTGCGGCGTGGAAAACCGCGGGTGGATGGAAGCCAAGGGATGGGGCAGGTCGTGTTCCCGCGCCATGGCCATGGCGGTGCGTCCGATGCCTGCGATCAATGCAAGCAACGCCCCCAGGGATGCCAAGGACGCAGCGATCTGTACCAGCGGCAGGGCCCAGGATTCCCCCAGTGCGGTAGCCAACGGCTTGGGACTCTGCGCAATGCCGCCGGCACCCAACACGCCAAGGAGCACCAGTGCGACCGCGGTGTACAGCACCACGACGATGCCAAGACCGATCCCGATGGCACGGGGAATACTCTTGGTCGGGTTGCGCACCTCCTCACCCAAGGTCGCGATGCGCGCGTATCCGGCAAAGGCGAAGAACAGCAGTCCCGCACCCTGCAGAACCCCTAGGGGGCCTGCGCCGTGTCCCGCAGCGTAGGTCGGTGCCACGCCGGTGCCGGACAGGATCACTACGAGGACCACGGCCAGGAGCGCCAACACCGCGGTGACAATGATTCTTGCAGCGGCCGCGGTTCGTGTGACCCCCAAGTAGTTGACTCCAACGAGCAACACCACCGCCAAGGCGGCAACGGGCTTCACCCAGGCGTCGGGAACCGTATAGGTGGCGAAGGTCAGCGCCATGGCCGCGGCCGAGGCCGTCTTGCCGACCACGAAACCCCAGCCGGCGATGAAGCCCGGCCACGGACCGAGGACCTCGCGTCCGTAGGCATAGGTGCCGCCGGAGGTCGGATAGCGTGCCGCGAGCTGGGCGCTGGAGCGTGCGTTGGCATAGGCCAGGGCGGCAGCCAAGACCAGGGACACCAAAAGCGCTGAACCGGCGGCGGAGGCCGCGGGTGTGAACGCGGAAAAGATCCCGGCGCCAATCATGGCACCGAGCCCGATCATGACGGCGTCTTTGGTCCCCAATCGACGTTGAAGGCTTGGACTCACTTCTTCTCCACTCAGGCTGCGCATTCTCAACTGTTACTACATCGAGGTTAACGATTGGCATCGCAGCAACATCACGGGACGCGCGCAAAGCACGCCCGCCGGGTCCTCGGAACGCTCCACGAACCAGGCGAATTCGATGGCAAGGGGATCGTCCACAACGCGTCGCTGTCCTTCGCCCGATCCAGGGGTGGTTCGCATAGTGTCAGAAGCGATCGTTGAAAACGGGCAAGATTCGGGGAATCAGATGGCGTTGGGACATTTCGCAGTAATCGACACGGAAACCACGGGACTTTTCCCGGGCAACCACGACCGCATTGCAGAGATTGCGGTCATTACGTTGGACCGGTCCGGCACGGTCCTGGATCGATGGGAAACGTTGATCAACCCGGAGCGTGATCTGGGCAAGCAATCGATCCATGGGATTCGCGCCAAGGACATCCTTGATGCGCCGCGCTTCGGCGACATCGCGCAGGAACTTGAATGGCGATTTTCCGGAACCATCGTCGTCGCACACAATCTTGGCTTTGACGCCCGATTCCTCGGCGCCGAATTCCATCGTGCAGGACTGGCACTGCCCGATTTCTATCTTCCGCGCGGACTATGCACCATGCAGATGGCGCACGAATATTTGCCCGGTGCCGGGCGTTCCCTGCAGGATTGCTGCGATTCATTCAGCATCGAGCTGCGGCATGCCCACAGCGCCGGGGATGACGCCGAGGCCGCAGCGGTGCTCCTTGCCCGATACATGGAGCTTGATCCCGATCTTGGCGACTGGGACTACCTGCTCACGGAGGCCGCGGCAACAACGTGGCGACCTTCCCCGCCTCCTGCACTTCTCACCCCTGCACTTCGCTCATCCGCGGATTCCAAGGAGACACACTTCGTTGATCGGATTGTGGTCCGGCTGCCGGAGCTCTCCGGGCCCGCCGAACATCAGGACTACCTGGCGCTGCTTGACCGCGCACTGCTAGACCGATACCTCTCCGCCCACGAACAGTCAGCCCTGATTGCTATGGCCGATGAACTGGGTATCAGCCAAAACACGGTACGGGAGTTGCACGCGCGGTACTTCGCTTCGGTGTCGGATGTTGCATGGTCGGATGGCGTTCTCACCGATGAAGAACTCAAAGATCTGACAACCATCGCGGAGCTGCTTTGCATCCCTGCCGAACAGCTCGAGGCGGCGTCGCGAGCGAGACAGGAAACGGCACCGCAGGATCCGGGAACGGGAGCCGCCACAACAGAGTTCCTGGAACCCGGCGATCTCATCGTGCTGACCGGAGACATGAGCAGGCCGCGCGGTGCCATCGAGGCCGAGCTGAAGACAGCAGGGTTCAGGCCGCACGGAGCCGTAACGAAAAAGGTCAAACTTCTCGTGGCGGCCGATCCGGACAGTCTCTCGGGCAAGGCACGAAAGGCACGCTCCTACGGCATTCCGGTCGTCGGCGAGGATTACCTCTGGAACCGCCTTCTCCATACGCCGGAGAACTGACGGCGCTTCAGAAATATCGGCCAACTGTACAATCGATCTTGGCTCGCTAGTATGCTCAAGTCATCAGCGGCGGTGTCTTGGTTGCAGGCACTTCCAAGAGGCTCAAACCGTGCGGAATAACGATGTCACCCAAAGATCCGAAACCAGCCAACAAGGTCGACCCGTCACCTGGCGACACGGCCGATCAGTCAGTTGTGAGCATCGACGAGCTGCGGATCCGCCGCGAACTACCGCGCGTCCTCCCGGCGTTTGATGAATGGTGCGAGGAACGCCGCTTCGATACCCACGGTTCCGAGCTGCGCGCGAGGATCGTCGCCTTCCTGGAACACTATGCGCGCGTCAACAGCAGCCGCGAAATCACTTTCCTGAACCTTCCGGCCTTTGCGGCAACGCTCGATGACTTGATGTTTGGCAAGAAAGCCAACGAATTCCTGGAAATGACCCACGTCCTGGGAGCCTACCTTGAGTTCCTGCACACGACGGGAACATGGACCGGCACCCACGAGGAATTCCAGCGCGTCGAAACCTACTTCAGCTGCTTCAACTTCCCCAAGTTCGAACCAGCCTATTCGGCGATCCCCGAACTACAAAAGGTGTTGATCAGGGTCCCGCGGCTCTCCCAAGAAGAAGCCATTGCGGGGATTACGGACTTGGCGATCGCCAGCAGAGTGCAGTCGTTCTTGCAATGGTTCGGCCCGAAGCGTGAAATAACCGGTGCGAAGATCTTGAACCGGAAACATGTTCAAGAGGCAGCGGCAGCCCTGGACGTCCTTGCCGTTTATGACGACTCGCTGACACCCATAGGTGGACCGTCCAAGAACGGGCCGGTCCGGTTCAAGACCGCACGGAATGTCGCCCGGCTGGGCTTGTATTGGGATGCACTGGTGGGTGCGGGACTCATCGAGTTGAGTGCCACGCGTGCCTACCCGAGCAAGGAGACCATTGATCTCCTCGAGGATCCTGCGGCAAATCTCGTCAATGTTGTCCGCCGCGTCGCGCAGCAGATGTACCGAGCCGTATCGGTGGAAATAGACGACCTCCGCATGGTCCCGGAGTTGGGCTATCTGACCCGCTATTTCCTGTTGGAAGCGGCCGTCGAGCCGATCAGTGTCGAGGTGCTCAAGCACCCGATCCGCGGCCTGGACGACTTCGATCCGCGGGGAACCCCCGACACCATCGAAGTTGCCTGGCAAAACCTGGAGCAGTTGCGCGATGAAGGGCTCGTGAGAATCGATGCAAAGCTTACGATCCCGCCGGTATTGTGCAAGCCGTTGGTTCTGGAGCTCGCGAACGCATCCGAGGTCGAGTACATCTTCAAGGACCCCAACGACGAGGATCCTGATTTCACGGGGAATCCCACGTCGTGGCCCTGACCGTCCCGACTGCCGACCTTCGAACATTTCGGGGTTCCGCAGGTGGCCCGGTTTGCCGGTGTTTCCCGTGAAACGTTCTCGAGGGCCGAAGGACTAGGACCGGATACCCAGATACCTGGACAACACGTGCTCGGCAATCGCCATCGAGGAGGTTGCTGCCGGCGACGGGGCATTGCGCAGCACGGTGACCGGGCCGACCTGGTCTACGGCAAAATCATCAAGCAAGGACCCGTCCCTGGCCCAGGCCTGGGCGCGGACGCCAGCGGTGCTCTTGTGCGTCAGGTCCGAGAGCAGCAGCTCCGGGATGAATGCCTGGGCCGCCTTGAAATACAAGGGCTTGAAAATCGAGGCCGCGATTTCCTTCCCGCCCATTCTCCAGTGGTCTCTGGCCAGCCGGCCCGCGCCGGGCCACCGCAGCGATTCCCAGGTGTCCCGGACCGAAACCTTGCCCCAGGTGTATCCCTCGCGGGCCAAGGCAGGCACGGCGTTGGGCCCCACATGGACCTCGTCATACACTCCCCGGGTGAAATGGACGCCGAGGAACGGAAAGGCAGGATCCGGAACGGGGTAGATCATGCCCCTGACCAGTTCCGCTCGTTCGGGGGCCAAGGACCAGTATTCGCCCCGAAACGGCAGGATCCTCGGCGAGTCCGAGGCGCCGACAAACTTGGCAAACTTATCGGAGTGCAGGCCGGCGCAGACCACCAACCGGTCAAAGGAGTGGGTGGTTCCGGCGGTCGACACCAGGCACGCTCCGGCGGCCGTTTGCACCGCAGTGACCTCCTGGTTCAGCAGCACCCTGCCGCCGGCTTTCCGGATTTCGTTGGCCATCGTTTCGGCAATGGCCGCATAGTCGACCACGGCGGTATGCGGGGAATGCAGCGCTGCCACTCCCGCTGCATGCGGTTCGATTTCGCGTAGCCGCGCCATGGATACGCGGGCCAGGCCGGGCACGGCATTGAGTCGGGAGCGGCGCTCGATTTCGTCGAGACGAGGCACTTCGTCCGCGTTCAAGGCAACGACAAGCTTTCCGGATTCTCGATACGGGAGGGAGTGTTCCATGCAGTACTCACGAATCTGGGCACGTCCCCTGGCACAGAGTTCGGCCTTGAGCGAGCCTGGCCGGTAGTACAGTCCGGCATGCACGACCCCGGAGTTGCGACCGGTTTGGTGCGTGGCCACGCGCGCTTCCTTTTCAAGGACCGTGACGTCAAAATTCCCGGTGCGCACCAGAGCCTGCGCAATGGCGAGGCCGACGATGCCGGCACCGACGATCCCAATTCGTTCAGTCATCGATGTGGCCGATTGCCGATGGTTCCACGTTTTTCTCCCTGGCCCTCATCATCGAATCGTCTCATGTCACCGTTCGGATGACCACGGCGATCAGGGAACGAGTCCACGGCAAGGCCGGCCTCCGGCGGGGACGCGGCGGTTACTGGGCGAGCGGTGATCCAATCGTTTCCCCGTTGACGCTGCGAACCGCCCACGGGCCGTCAGCGTTGTCGGTCAGGGAGACGGAGCCATTGAGGATGCTGTCGAATTGGACTCCGGCGAGCGCGGAAAGGGTGTAGCGGATGATCGTTCCGTGGCAGACGACAGCAACGTTCTTCCCCGGAAAATCCGCGGATATCTGTTCGATGGCGGCGCGGCCGCGAGCCACCACCGAATCCAGGAGTTCTATTCCGCCGCCGTCCTTGTTGGGCCACAGCTTTTCCCATTCCTCGTCCCGCATGCCCTCGGCCTGGCCGTAATCTCGCTCGATGAGCGCGTCGTAGCTGCGTCCCAGCTCTATGCCCAGGCCGGCGGCGATGATCTCCGCCGTTTCACGCGCCCGGGACAGCGGGGAGCTGACGATCGCGTCCCACGAGCCTGCGCCAAGCACCGCCACGGCGTCGCGGGCCTGTTGGCGTCCCACGTCGTTGAGCGGGATGTCGCTGGAGCCCTGCAGGCGGCCTTCGGCGTTCCAGTTGGTCTGTCCATGGCGAATGAATCCTAGTTTCATTCCTCCATTCTCGTGCTTCCGTGCCCGGACCGCCTACTTGTTACTCCTCTTGCGGAAGAGCCCCTGCCACCGTTTGTGCGTCCATAAGCGGCACCGCGTGTGGCGGCCACTGTCCAAGAGCCGGGTTCCGTGCGATCCTTCTAAGGGTTGAGAGGTGGGACACATGGGCGTGAATCGGCTGGAAGCCGCACTGTCGGCAGTCGAGGATCCGACGGCCAAGGCGCGGTCGCTGGTGCCCCTGTTCCGGGCGTGGGCCAGCACCGAGACCATCCCCGCGCCGGTGCGTCCCGTGGTGGCCCGTTCGTGGCAACGGCAGTCGCTGAAGAACCCCGCCATCCGGCCGTTGGGCATCGGGGACATTGCCGACCGCAGGGAACGTGCCGCGGTGCTTTCCGGCCTGGTGCCGATGCTCGAGGACCGCCTGCTGCAACTGGCCGCGGATGCCGGCAACGAGCTGGTCATCAGCGATGACGAGGGCTACGTGCTCTGGGTTGCGGGCCCCTCCCCCATTCGCCGGCGCAGCGAGGATATCGGATTTGTCGCCGGGGCCCGCTGGCGTGAAACCGACGTCGGCACCAACGGGCTGGGTGCCGCCATGGCCGAACGCACCCCGGTGCAGATCTTCGGCCCCGAGCACGCCCGCGAGGAACAACATACGTGGGTGTGCACCAGCGCCCCGATCATCGAGGAACGCACCGGCCAGGTGCTTGGCGCCATCACGCTCTCCGGGTCCTACCGCACCGCGCATCCGCACACCCTGGCATTGGTCAGCGCCACGGCCCGGGAGGCCTCCGGCCTGCTTGCCGAACGGCACCACCGCGAGCTGCATTTGCTGGCCGGGTCGGTTGCGGCCCCGGCCGGCCGCCATGTGCTGGTCGATGCGCAGGGCTGGGTGGCGCATTCGGCGGGATTCGGCGTGGGAACCCGCCTGCGGCTGCCCGGTACCTTGTCCGCCGGCGGCGCCTGGCTGCCCGAGCTCGGGGCGGTCGTGGCCGAAGAGGTTCCCGGGGGTTGGCTGCTGCACGGCGGCAACCGCGAGTCGGACGCCCGGCTGGAACTGGCCCTTGCCCCGGTGCCGGTCGCCGTCGTCGTCCAGGACGGGCAGCGGACCGAGATCCGTCTCAGCGAGCGGCACGGCGAGATCCTGGCGCTGCTGGTGGCCAACCCCGCCGGCCTGGACGCCCACGATCTCATGGAGCGGCTTCCCGGCATCACCACCACCGTCACGGTGCGCGCCGAGCTCTCCCGGCTGCGCGCCAGGCTCGGCGGGCTGATCGAGTCCCGGCCCTACCGCTTGGGCCTGCCGGCGACCTTCCGCCTCTGAGGCCGGGCAGGCATTGCAACCTTTTGCAACGCTCGCAACACTGTGACGCAGCTCATAGCATCGTCTCCATCGCAACATGCTTTCGAAGGAGACGGACATGACCGAAGAGAATGCCAGCACCGCGGCAGGGCAATGGCTCGGCGAGCTGGAACATGCACTGAAGACGGGCAACACCGAGGCGGCGGCGGCCCTCTTCGGCGAGGAATCCTACTGGCGGGACCTGTCAGCGCTGACCTGGAACCTGCATACCTCCGAGGGCCGCGGGGAAATCAAGGACATGCTGGACGGGGTCGGTCCCGACGCCTGGCCGCGGGACCTCGCCGTGGTCTCGGCCACCGAGGGCGACGGCGTGATTGAGGCCTGGTACACCTTCACCAACAAATCCATCGACGGCAAGGGGCTGCTGCGGCTGCGCGACGGAAAGTGCTGGACGCTGCTGTCCACCGCGCAGGGGCTGCGCGAGTTCCCGGAACCGGCCGGGGCGCTGCGCGAACGCGGGGCCGACCACGGGTCGGAGATGTCAAGCGAGAACTGGCTGGATCGGCGCAACCGGCGCGCGGCGGAATTCGGCATCACCGAGCAGCCCTACGTGCTGGTCATCGGCGGCGGGCAGGGCGGCATCGGTCTCGGCGCCCGGCTCAAGCGCCTGGGCGTCCCCGCCCTGGTCATCGACAAGCACCCGCGCCCGGGCGACCAATGGCGTTCGCGCTACCACTCGCTGGCCCTGCACGACCCGGTCTGGTACGACCACATGCCCTACATCCCGTTCCCCGACCACTGGCCGGTGTTCACCCCCAAGGACAAGATGGGCGACTGGCTCGAAAGCTACACCCGGCTGATGGAACTGGACTACTGGTCCAATACCGAGGCCACCTCCGCCGTCCACGACCCGGACACCGGAACCTGGAGCGTCCAGATCGTCCGCGAGGGCCAAGAACTCACCCTGGCCCCCGCGCACGTGGTGATCGCCACCGGCATGTCCGGGATCCCCAACATCCCCTCTTTCGAGGGCCAGGAGGTGTTCGGCGGGGAACAGAACCACTCCTCGACCCACCCGGGCGGCGAGGCCTACCGGGGCAAGAACGTGGTGGTCGTCGGCGCCAACAACTCCGCCCACGACATCTGCGCGGACCTCTACCAGAACGGCGCCAAGCCGGTCATGGTGCAACGCTCCAGCACCCACATCGTGCGTTCGGAGTCGCTGATGAACACCGTGCTCGGGCCGCTGTACTCCGAGGAGGCGCTGGCCAACGGCATCGACCACGAGACCGCGGACTTGATCTTCGCCTCCATCCCCTACAAGGTCCTGCCCGAATTCCACCGCCCGGCGTTCGAGAAGATCCGCGCGGACGATGCGGACTTCTATCAGGGGCTAGCCGATGCCGGCTTCGACCTGGACTTCGGCGACGACGACTCCGGGCTGTTCCTGAAGTACCTGCGTCGCGGCTCGGGCTACTACATCAACATCGGCGCCTCCGAACTGGTGGCCGACGGGTCGATCGCCCTGGCCCACGGAGATGTGGCGCGGCTGACCGAGGACTCGGTGGTGCTCGACGACGGCACGGTGCTGCCGGCCGACGCGGTGGTCTATGCCACCGGCTACGGCTCCATGAACGGCTGGGCCGCCAAGCTCATCTCCCAGGACGTCGCCGATGCGGTGGGCAAGTGCTGGGGCCTGGGCTCGGACACCACCAAGGACCCGGGACCGTGGCAGGGCGAGCTGCGCAACATGTGGAAGCCGACCCGGCAGGAAAACCTGTGGTTCCACGGCGGGAACCTGCACCAGTCGAGGCACTACTCCAAGTACCTGGCGCTGCAGCTCAAGGCACGCTTCGAGGGCATCGACACCCCCGTCTATGCGCTGGCCGAGACACACCACAGCTCCTGATCCGGCGCCCATGGTGCCCCGCAGCCCCGTGATCGTCGGGGCTGCGGGGCACAATGGTGTTGTGAGTCCCACCCGCCACGATCCGGACCAGCCCCAGCTGCCGCTGGACGAGGCATCGGTCCAGCCCCCGGCACCGGCCGGCACCCGCGCCCCCGCCGATGCCCCTGCCGACGCCGGCGCCGTCCAACGCGAGCTCGAGGCGCTGCGCATCGACAACGCGCGGCTGCGCAGGCTCTTGTCCCTGGGCACCGCGGAGGCCCGGGCCGCGGCCCCCTCCCAGGCCGAGCCCGCGCTGCGCCCCTCGGGCCCGGTGACGGCCAGCTCCCCGGAGGCCGAGAAGATCCGGCTCTACATGGACCTGTTCCGCGCCCGAACCGATGTCTTTGCGCTGCGCTGGGAAAACGCGGCGGAGGGAAAGGCCGGCTGGGTACCGGCGGTTCCCGGGGGCTGGCGCAAGTGGATGGACCGGGACAACACGAACTACACCAGGCTCACCCCGGCCGAGGTCGAGGGCCACCTGCGGGGCACCCAGCACATCGGCCTCTACCCGTTGACCGCGCGGGACACCTGCCACTTCGTGGCCGCGGACTTCGACGGGGACGCCGCGATGCTCGATGCGCTGGCCTATCTCAAGGCCGCGCGCTACCGCGGCATCCCCGCCGCCCTGGAGGTCTCCCAGTCCGGGCGCGGGGCGCACGTGTGGATCTTCTTCGCACAGGAGGTCCCCGCCGAGTCCGCGCGCTCCCTGGCCAGCTCGCTACTGCACGAGGCCATGGGCATCAGGGGCTCGATGTCGCTGCGCAGCTACGACCGGCTCTTCCCCTCCCAGGACCGGCACACCGGCAAGGGCATGGGCAACCTGATCGCCGCCCCGCTCTCGGGTAGGCGCCGCAAGCACGGCACCACGCTCTTCCTGGACACCGCGACCTTGGAGCCCTACGAGGACCAGTGGGCGTACCTCTCGGGCCTCGGGCGGGTGAGCCCCGGGGAACTGAAATCATTGCTGCGGGTCCTGCCGGCACCGGTCACCGGGCGCAAGACCCGCCTGGAGGTCCCCGCCTCCTCCAAGATCTCCCCGCGACCCGCCCCGATCGTCAACGCCTCGATCGCCGCACGCATCACCCTGCGCGCCACCGACCTGGGCCCGGCCATGGTCACCGCGCTGAAGCACGCGGCGGCCCTGCCCAACCCCGACTTCTACGAACGCCAGCGCCAGCGGCGCTCCACCTGGGGCATCCCCCGCTTCCTCACCAGCTACGACGAAACCCTGGCCGGCGACCTCATCCTGCCCCGCGGGCTGCTGCCCCGGCTGGAGGAACTCGTTCAAACCGCCGGCAGCAAGCTCAGGCTCACCGACAGCCGGGCGCCCGGGGAAGCGGCCGACTTCGCCTTCACCGCGGCCCTGCACCCCGAGCAGCAGCGGGCGTTCAATGCGCTGGCGGCCCGCACCCACTCGGTGCTGGTCGCCGCACCGGGCAGCGGCAAGACCGTCATGGCCTGTGCGCTGATCGCGGCCAAGGGCGTGTCCACGCTGGTGCTGGTCGACCGCAAGGCGCTGGCCGACCAATGGCGCGGCGAGATCCTCACCTTCCTGGGCGAGAAATCCGGGCAAATCGGGGGCGGGAAGTCCAAGACCACCGGCCGCATCGATGTTGCCCTGCTGCCCACGCTGGCCCGGCGCAAGAATGTTGCCGAACTGACCGCCGGCTACGGGTTCGTGGTCGTCGATGAATGCCACCACGTGCCGGCGGCCGCGTTCAGCCAGGTCATGAACCAGGTCCCGGCCCGTTCCTGGCTCGGGCTCACCGCCACGCCCTACCGGCGCGACGGGCTGGAGGAGCTGATCTTCCACCAGCTGGGCACCTTCACCCACGAGTTCGCCGCGGCCCGCCACGGCGAACTGCCGCAATCCGCCGCCGAGTTCCCCGCTCCTGCCCTGCAGCTGCGCCGGCACGACACGGCGTTCGACTACGACGGGGACATCGACCCGAGCGAGCCCGGCGGCATTGCACAGATTTACAAGATCCTCGTCGAGGACCGTGCCCGGCTGGCCCAGGTCGTTGGCGACGTCGTCGCGGCGCACGGACAGGGCCGGCAGATCCTGGTGCTCTCGACCTGGAAGCGCCACCTGCAGCTGATCGCCGAGGAGTTGCGCGGTGCCGGGCTCGACCCGATCGAGCTCACGGGATCGCTGAAGACCTCCGAGCGGCGGGCCGCGATGGAGCGGATCAACTCCGCCCCGGAGGACGAACCGCTGCTGGTGCTGGGCACCGGGTCGCTGATCGGCGAGGGCTTCGACTGCCCGCGCCTGGACACGCTCTTCCTGGCCGCTCCGGTTTCCTTCAAGGGACGGCTCGTCCAGTACGCCGGCCGGGTCACCCGCCCGTACCCGGGCAAGGCCACCGCAGTGGTGCACGACTACGTCGATGTGCTCACCCCGGTGATCGCCCGCGCCTACGACAAGCGCGCCGGCGGGTACCGGGACCTGGGGTTCTCCCCCGCGCCCGGCTCCGACACCCGCGTTCAATAGGTAGGCGGCGTGGCCGCCCGTCCCCGTCACCAAGGGTTGGGAGGCCACGCCGCCGTCGTCGTTGCGCCGGGCGGCGACCTAGCGCAACGGGTTGAAGTGCCGCATGACCGCCGGGGTCGATTCCCCGGTGATCGAGGCGGCAAGCATCTTGCCGGTCAGCGGCCCCAGGGCCACTCCCCACATGCCGTGTCCGCCGGCGACATGCACGCGCGAGGATCGGGTGGCCCCGATCAGCGGCAGTCCGTCGGTGGTGCAGGGCCGGGAGCCGACCCATTCCTCCTGGCGGTCCTCCCAGTTGATGCCGGTGAACAGCGGGGAGGCCGCGGCGACGATGGCCTCGATGCGCTTGGGCTCCAGCGGGTGGTCGGCGTCGCGGAACTCCATGGTCCCGGCCACCCGGAACCTGTCTCCCAGCGGGGTGCAGGCCACGCGCTGGGCGGGGAAGTAGATCGGGTGCGTCGGCATGACCTCGGGAACCACGGTGAAGGAGTAGCCGCGCCCGGCCTGGACCACGCGCTTGACGCCGAACTTCCGCGCGAGCTTGCCCAGCCAGGCCCCGGTGGCGATGACCACCGCGTCGGCACCCTGGGTGCGCCCGTGCGCGTCGAGGACCTCGACGCCGTGGGCGTGCTCAATGACGTCGGCGACCTCGAAGTCGGTGACGATGTCCCCGCCGCGGGCAATTACCGAGTCGGCCAGCGAGTCCATGAACTTGGGCGGGTTGATGAAGCGCTGGTGGTGGATCGCGACACCCGCCTTGACCCCGTCGCCCAGGGTGGGTTCGATGTCGCGGATTTCCGCCGCGCTCATCAGGTCGAATTCGACCTCGCCGCCGGCGGCGCGGATGCCCTCGAATTCGTGGAGCAGCCCGTCACGGTCCTTGAGGTTCTTGAAACCGGTCAGGAAGGGTTCGGCCGGGCGGGTCGGTTCCACGACGCCGGTCCCCAGGGTCGCGGTGCCCCCGTCGTTGCCCCGGGCGCCGGACCCGTTGACGGAGCCCGCCTGTCCGATCCTGCTGATGGTGCTGCCCTCGGAGATCTCGTCGAAGGCGTCCAGCCCGGTGGCGCCGATCTCGCTGAAGACCGCCATGGCCTCGCGCCACTTGCCCGGGGTGCAGTGCCGGGCAAAGCCCAGCAGGAACCGGATCAGCGAGGGCTTGGCCGAGAGCGGGATGTAGAGCGGGGAGGCCGGGTCGAACATGGTCTTCAACCCGTAGGTCAGCACCGAGGGCTCGCTCAGCGGCAGGGTCAGTGCCGGGGTGAGCCAGCCTGCGTTGCCCCAGGAGGAACCGGCGGCCACGCCGTCCCGGTCCAGGACGGTGACCTTGACCCCGCGCTCCTGCAGGTACCAGGCCGTGGACAGGCCCACCATGCCCGCACCGATGACGACCACGTGTTCCGGACTCGTTGTGCTCATTTCACGCTCCACTCTCTTGCCTGCCGGGCACCGCCGGCGGACGTCGCTGTCCGCGGGCGGTGCCCGGCCGAATTGCCGATGTTCAATGTCTGGGTTCAATGTCTGGGGTGGCCGGAAGTGCGCCGGAGGGTGTGCCCACCCTCCGGAGCACTTCCCCCGGCCACCGGGGGTCGTGCGGATCCAGCTGCGGTTTAGACGTAGTCCTTGTACTTCTCCAGGTGGCGGACCGGGGTGGAGAGCGCGTCGCGGCGGAACGGGTCGCCCAGTTCGCGGGTGCACATGATCTCGATGACGGTGGTCTTGCCGTCGACCATCTGGTTGTTCAGGGCTTCCTTGAGTGCCGACCCGACGTTTTCCAGCTTGTCCACGACGATGCCCTCGGCACCCATGCTGCGGGCCATCTCGGCGAAGGACTCGCCGTTGTCGAGCTCGCCGGCGATGAAGCGGCGGTTGTAGAACTCGACCTGGTTCTTCTTCTCCGCTCCCCACTGGCGGTTGCGGAAGACGATCGCGGTGACCGGGAGGTCGTGGCGGACCGCGGTGAGGACCTCGCCCATGCTCATGGCCCAGGCGCCGTCGCCTGCGTAGGCGATGGCCGGGCGGTGCGGGGCCGCGGCCTTGGCACCGATCATGGTCGGCAGTGCGTAGCCGCAGTTGCCGAAGGACATTGGCGCGAAGAAGCTGCGTGGCTTCTCGAAGCGCAGGTAGCTGTGCGCAACGGAGTTGATGTTGCCGATGTCGGTGGAGATCATGACGTCCTCCGGCATGGCCTTTTCCAGTTCGCGCAGTACCTGGCGCGGGTGCAGCCAGTTGCCTTCCTCGCCCTTGGCCTCCTCGATCACGTCGAGCGAGTACTCGTCCTGCTCGTGGGTCCACTCGGAGAGCTCCTGCTCCCAGGCTTCCTTTTCGGCCTTGATGTTCGCTGCGCGTTCGGCCTTGGTCGCATCCGATGCCAGTTCGATGCCTTCAAGTCGCTTGGAGAGTTCAATGGCAACTGCCTTGGCATCTCCGGTGATTCCGACCGCGATCTTCTTCACCAGTCCGAGCTTGGTGTGGTCCGCATCGATCTGGATGATCTTGGCCTCGGTGGGCCAGTAGGCCTGGCCGTACTGGGGCAGGGTGCCGAACGGGCCGAGCCGGGTGCCCAGCGCGATGACGACGTCCGCCTGGGAGATCAGCTTCATGCCGGCCTTGGATCCCTGGTAACCCAGCGGACCTGCCCAAAGCGGGTGGCTGGCCGGGAAGGAATCGTTGTGCTGGTAGCTGTTGACCACCGGTGCGCCGAGGCGCTCGGCCAGGGCCTTGGCTTCCTCGACGCCGTCTGCCATGACCACGCCGCCGCCGGAGACAATGACCGGGTTCTTGGCGGTCTTGAGCAACTCGATGGCCTCGTCGAGGGACTTGGTGCCTCCGGCGCCGCGGTCCACGCGGCGCGGGGCGGGGATCTCGGTGATGGACTCGCCGTAGAAGTAGTCACGCGGGATGTTCAGCTGGGTCGGGCCGTTTTCGCTCATCGCGCGGTCGAAGCAGCGGGCGGTGAACTCGGCCATGCGGTTCGGGTGCGTGACATGGCCCTGGTACTTGGTGAATTCCTGGAACATCGGCAGCTGGTTGGCCTCCTGGAAACCGCCCAGGCCGATGGTGTTGGTTCCGGCCTCCGGGGTGATGATCACGACCGGGCTGTGGGCCCAATAGGCTGCGGCGATGCCGGTGACGCAGTTGGAGATGCCCGGGCCGTTCTGCCCGATGACCACGCCGTGGCGGCCGGAAGCACGTGCGTAGCCATCCGCCATGTGGGCGGCGCCCTGTTCGTGCACGACGGGCACCAGGCGGATGCCGGCCGGGGCGAAGATGTCCATGGCGTCCATGAAGGCAGAGCCCATGATGCCGAAGATGTCGGTGACATCGTTGGACACCAGCGTCTCAACGAAGGCTTCCGACGACGTCATCTTCTGCGCGCCCTTGACGACCTCGCGGGATGTGGCCTTTTCAGTCATTACTAGTCTCCTTCGGGGATCAAGACGTCGCAGTCACGCAAAGTCTCAAAAAATGATTCAAACTGCTCCCAAAAACGGGATTGATGTCAAAGCTATGCGACCCAGCTCACATCCGTCAAGCCCCTATTCCATTTATTCTTCGTCCTGATACGATTTAATGAAACTTCGCACATCGGCAGATTGGATCGATCATGGAAAATCTCACGGAACCGGATCTCGGGCCCGCGGGCGCTGTCCAGGGGGAAACACCGGCGCTGCGCCTCTTCGCCCTGCTTGAGCTGATCACCACGCGCGACCAGCTCTTCACCCTGCAGTCGCTGGTGGACCAGACCGGACTGCCCAAGCCCACGCTGCACCGCATGCTGCAACAGCTCGAGGGCGCCAACCTGCTCACGCGGCAGTCCGACGGCCGGCACTACGGAACAGGTTCGCGCATGCGCCGCATGGCCGAGGACGTGCTGCTCAACGACACGCGCCACGGCACCCGGCACGCCATCCTCCGGGGGCTGGTCGATGAGATCGGCGAGAGCTGCAACATCACCGCGCTGTCCGGCAACGAGGTCATCTACCTCGACCGTGTCGAAACCAATGAGCCCCTTCGCGTGCACTTGGGGCCCGGCTCCAGGGTTCCGGTCCATTGCTCTGCCAGCGGGAAACTGATCCTTGCCCAATTCGGGCCCACGCAGCGCGAACGCGTGCTGGCCACCGGGCCCCTGCAGCGCTTCACGGCCCACACGCTCACCGACAAGGCGGAAATCGAGGCCGAGCTCACCCGGATCCGGGTCGAAGGCTACGCCGAGGACCGCCAGGAATACCTGGACGGGCTGGTCTGCCTTGCCGTGCTCGTTCCCAACCCTGCGGGGCGCTCCAACCTCTGCGTCGCGGTGCAGGCACCCATGATGCGCAAGAGCTCGGCGGACCTGCTCAAGTTGCTGCCCGCACTGCGCCGGGCCGCCGAGAGCATCTCGCGCATTGAAGACCACGCCGATTTGGGTTCGCCGGAATCCGAGCCGGTTGCGGCGGGATGGTGAGGCAAATGAACCAGGAAACCGCAGCCCTCCCGCAGCAGGAAATGGTCCCGGTCCGCGAGACCTTCGGCATCGACAGCGACCTGCGGGTCCCCCGATTCACCGAAACCTCCGAGCATGTCCCGGCCGTCGACCCTGCCTACAGGTTCAACCCGGATGTCACCCTGGCCATCCTCGCCGGCTTCACCCACAACAGCCGGGTCATGATCCAGGGACTGCACGGCACCGGAAAGTCCACCCACATCGAGCAGGTCGCCGCCCGGCTGAACTGGCCGCTGATGCGCGTGAACCTGGACGGGCACATCAGCCGCCTGGACCTGGTCGGCAAGGACACCGTGGTGATCCAGGACGGCGCCCCGGCCACCAGGTTCCAGGAAGGCGTGGTCCCCTGGGCCATGGTCCAGCCCATGGCCCTGGTCTTCGACGAATACGATGCGGGGCGGCCCGATGTCATGTTCGTGATCCAGCGGCTGCTCGAGCGCGACGGCGGATTCACCCTGCCCGACCAGAACCGCGTCATCCGCCCGCACCCGCACTTTCGGCTCTTTGCCACGGCCAACACCGTCGGACTGGGAAACCTCAACGGCCTCTACCACGGGGTGCAGCGCCTGAACCATGCCCAGCTGGACCGCTGGAACATCGTCGCGGCCCTGGACTACCTGCCGGTGGTCGACGAGGTCGACATCGTGGCGGCGCGGGTCCCCGCGCTGGCCGGGACACCGGCCGGAATGGACCTGATCCGGTCCATGGTGGAGGTCGCCAACCTCACCCGCGACGGCTTTGCCGCCGGGGACATTTCCACCCTGATGTCCCCGCGGACCGTGATCACCTGGGCGGAAAACATCTCCATCTTCCGCGATCCCGCGCTGGCCTTCCGGCTCTCATTCATCAACAAGTGCGACGAGGCCGAGCGCTTCATCATCTCCGAGTACTACCAGCGCGTCATGGCCACCGAGCTCGACGAGTCCTACGCGCTCGTTCCGGCCGGGGCCTGACGTCACCGGCCGCCCCGCCATGGACGCCAACCCGAACGCCGAACGCCGCGCCCAGGAAATCCGGCAGCTGTGCGCCGCGACCCTGCGTGCACTCGGCGCCGACCCGCGCCTGGAACTGCTCGGATCCCGCCCCTACCGCGGCACCGCGGTGCTGCCGTTCAATGCGCCGCACCTCTACCCCTCGCTCCCCGGCGCCGGGCTCGAGTCCTTCCGCGGCGCCAGCGACGGGATGGCCCTGCGCGCGCTGCATTCGGACACCGCCGCACACCTTGCGTTCCTGCCCGAAAACTCCAGCGCCCGGCTGGTCTTCGAGGTGCTCGAGCAATTCCGCTGCGAATCGCTGGCCGCCCTGCCCGGGGTCGTCGCCAACCTCCGGGCCCGGCACGAGGCCTGGTCCAAGGAGTACCTGGCCTCGGGCCTGGCCGAAACCTCGTTGGGGATGCTGCTGTACACGATCCTGCAGGTCACCCGCTCGCGGATCACCGGCGAGCCGGTCGTCGAGGAATCCGAGGACATGATCGAGGCGACCCGAGCGAACCTGTCCTCCACCCTGGGCCCGCTGCTTCCCGCCCTGCGCCGGCACAAGCACAGCCAGGCGGACTTTGCCCAGCACGCCCTGCAGATCGCGCTGCTCGTCGCCGACGCCGTCGCGGCCCTGGAATCCCGGGCCCCTGCCCGCAAGGCGGCCAGGGCCAAGGAGTCCAAGGCAGCCGAGTTCTCGCTGCTCGTGGACGTCGAGCAGGAGGCCGCGCTGATCGGGAGAACCGGCACCGGAACCAGCGGCATCCTCGAGGCCGCCGCCGGCGGCTACCAGGTCTTCACCCGTGCCTACGACAAGGAGTCGGCGGCCAGGGAACTGGTGCGTGACGAGCTGCTGCGCGGCTACCGCGAGCGCATTGCCCATCGGGTGCACACCGAGGCCGTGAACACGGCACTGCTGGCCAAGCGGCTGCAGGGGCTGCTCTGCGTTCCAGAGCGCTCCGGCCACGATTCCGGCGCGGAGGAGGGACTGCTCGATGCCTCGCGGCTGGGCCAGCTGATTGCCTCCCCCACCGAGTCCCGGCTGTTCAAGACCGATCGCCTCGAGCCGGTTGCCGCCGCGACCGTCGCCTTCCTGGTGGACTGCTCCGGGTCGATGAAACAGCACGCCGAGGGACTCGCCGCGTTCCTGGACGTGTTGGTGCGGGCACTGGAACGCATCGAGGTGCCCTGCGAGGTCTTGGGCTACACCACGGGCGCCTGGAACGGCGGGCGCGCGCTGAAGGATTGGCGCCGCGCCGGCGCCCCGGACAACCCCGGACGGCTCAACGAGCTGAGCCACCTGGTCTTCAAGGACGCCGCAACCTCGTGGCGCACCGGACGCCAGGGGCTCGCGGCCATGCTCAAGTCGACCCTGTACCGCGAGGGCATCGACGGTGAGGCCGTGCGCTGGGCGCTGGGCCGGCTCCGGGCCCGGGAGGAGGAACGCCGGATCCTGGTGGTGGTCTCCGACGGCAGCCCCGCGGACGGTGCCACGGCGAACGCCAACGACGAGTTCTACCTGCAGCACGACTTTGCCGCGGTGCTGCGGGCGGCCGAGGCCGAGGGCGGGACCACAATTCTGGGCCTCGGGCTCGGGCTGGACATGAGCCCGTATTTCAGGCGCAACACCATCCTGGACGCCGCGAGGCTCGGCGGGTCCGAATCCGTGCGCGATTTGCTGGATTTGCTTCAGCGCTCGCTACGCCCCGGACGCTGAGCCCGCGCCACCCCCGCAGGGCCTCACCGTGCCGGGGGTACGCTGGGTCATCCAGCACCATTTCGAGGAGACCCATGGGAAAGAAAGCGCCCGCCATGTCACCGTCGGACCTGCCGGTTGCCCAGGTACTGGACCGTGCCACGGGCCCGCGCCGTGTCGAGGCCGACGAACTGCTCGCAATGCTCGGTGGGATCAGCGGCGAGCGGCCGGTCGTCTGGGCGGGCCGCATCATCGGGTTCGGGCAATACGAGTACCGCTACGAAAGCGGGCACTCGGGCAGCTCTCCCCTGCTCGCCTTCGCGCCGGGCCCCACCAAGCACACGATCTACCTCGTCAACGATTTTTCCCGGCGTTGGCCGGAGCTGATGGCCCTGCTCGGGCCGCACCGCGCGAGCAAGGCCTGCCTGTACCTCACGCGGTTGACCGGGGTGGATCGCGGGGTGCTGCGTCAGTTGCTGGAGCATTCGCTCGCCGAGACGCGATCGCCGGGGCGCTGAACACCCTGTGGACCGCGTCGTTCGGGACGGGAACGGGTCACGGGCCGCCGGTGCGTGCTCCCGCCCCGGGCATGGGCCTATCCTGAACCATGGGCGTATATGTTCTCGTTGCCTTTGTCGTTCCCGTGCAGGCCGGCCTCGTCTTCCCCCGGTCCGGCTGGCCTCTGCACATCACCCTGGCCCGCTTCGACACCCGGGAAACCGCCGACGCCGTCTACGCCCGGCTCGACGGTGTGTTGCCGGAGCGGCTGGGCTTTGGCGTGCGCATCGGCCCGGACGCGCAGTTCGGCCGCGACGCGTCCGTGCCGGTCTCCCTGGTGGAACCGGAGCCGGCCCTGCATCGGCTCCACACCGCCGCGCTGGAGGCGCTGGGACCGCAGGTCCATCTGCCCGGTGCGCAGCACAACCGCTCGAATTACCACCCGCACGTCACCCATGCCGCCAAACGCCTGCGGCCCGGGGACGAGTTCCGGGTCCGGCAGGCGGCGCTGGTGGACATGCGTCCGGACAATGATCCACGGCTGCGCCGGGTCTTGGCCGTCTGGGAACCGGTGTAAAACACGATCCGCCGCCCACGCAGGCCTGGTTGGCCAAGGCTTGCGGGCAGCGCAAACATTCCCAGCCCCGGCAATGAACAACGATGCGGGCAGGACCGGAATGGCCCGCACGGAGACTCAGGTTCCGCAGAACGTCCGGTAGGGGCCGAAGCCTTCCGGGGCCGCGGCGGCGAAGCGCTCGAGGCCGGGGCGCTCCCGGAAGGGGTCGGCGAGCGCGGCCAAAAGCCGCGAGAGCGGCTCCCGGTCGCCGTTGACGGCGGCGGCGAGCGCCTCCTCGACGAGGTGGTTCCGCGGGATGTAGGCGGGATTGGTCCGGTCCATCAGGTCCGCGTCCGGTTCCAGTGCCCGCCAGCGCTCCGCCCAGGCATCGAACGCGGACGGGCCGCGGAACAGGGAGCGTGCGGACTCGGCGTCACCGCGCACGGCGGTGCCCAGAGCCCGGAAGAAGGACGTGTAGTCCACGCGGGCTTCTTGCAGGAGGGCGAACAATTCCCCGGTGAGCGACGTGGCCGATTCATCGTCCAGGCCCTCGGCCAGGCCGAGCTTGGCCTTCATTCCGGCCAGCCACGCGGCGCTGTACTGGGTGTGGAAGTTGCCGAGGGATTCCTGGGCCAGGGCAACGGCCCGGTCCTGGTCCTCGTGGAAGAGTGGCAGTAGTGCCTCCGCCAGTCGGGCGAGGTTCCACTGCGCCACGAGGGGCTGGTTGCCGTAGGCGTAGCGTCCGGCTTCGTCGATCGAGCTGTAGACCGTGGCCGGATCGAAAACGTCCATGAAGGCGCACGGCCCGTAGTCGATGCCCTCCCCCGAGATGGTCATGTTGTCGGTGTTCATGACGCCGTGGATGAAGCCCACCAGCATCCATTGGGCCACCAGCGATGCCTGGGCCGAGACCACCGCTTCGAACAGGGCGAGATAGGGGTTCTGGGCTTCCGCCGTTCCGGGATGGTGGCGTGCCATCGCATGGTCGGCCAGGCGGCGCAGCAGGTCCTCGTCGTCCATGGCGCGGGCATATTGGAAGCTTCCCACCCGCAAGTGGCTGCTGGCCACCCGGGTCAGCACGGCTCCGGGCAGCACGGTCTCGCGGCTCACCGGCCGTCCCGTCGCCACCACGGCCAGGGAGCGCGTGGTGGGAATGCCCAGGGCGTGCATCGCCTCGCTGACGACGTATTCACGGAGCATCGGGCCGAGGGTGGCAAGGCCGTCACCACGGCGGGCAAACGGCGTGCGCCCCGAGCCCTTGAGGTGGAGGTCCCGCAGGCGGCCCTTTGCATCGGCAATCTCGCCGAGCAACAGCGCCCGGCCGTCGCCCAGACGCGGCGAGTAGGAGCCGAACTGGTGGCCGGCATAGCCCTGCGCCACCGGAGTGGCACCAAGGGGTAGCGCGGTACCGATCAGCAGCCCCAGACCCTCGGCAGTGCCCAGGGACACGGAGTCGAGGCCCAGCTCGGCGGCCAGCGGCCAGTTGAGCACGACCAGTTGCGGATCCGGAGCCTGTTCCGCCTGCCAGGGAACGGCCAGTTCGGGAACTTCTCGGGCAAATTGGCCGTCCAAGGAGACCGTGGATTGTGCGTCGACACTCATCTTTCAAGCGTACCTTCGATATGCTGCCCTCCGCGTGGAAGTCGCTTCCCGCGCACCGGCCTTGGCCGGACAGCCACCTGCTCAGGCTCCGCCCGGGAGCGTCGTTGTTCGGTTGCCCCGACCGGGCGCAGTGTCCAACGCGGCATCCGGGCGGTCGCCAACGGGGCGTCACCACACCCGAAAACGGGGAAGGGCTCGTCCGCCGGAAACCGTTCCGGCAGACGAGCCCTTCCCTTCGGTTCTTGCGGCCCTTGCCTTACAGCTGCAGCAACAGCACCCCCGCGTAGCCGAGTCCCGCAATCAACGCCCAGGAACACAGCGCCATGAGTAGGGAGGCGCCCTTCGAGGCGAAGAGCTGACTGATCCGCACGGCCGAACCCAGGCCGAAGAGCGCCGCGGCCAACACCACGTCCTGCACGATCGTCGCGGCCTCCAGGACCTCGACGGGCACGTTGAAGATCGAGCGCACCGCCACCAGGGCCACGAACCCGATGATGAATCCCGGCACAATGGGGGGAAGCTTCAGTCCGTCGTCCCCGGCCTTGCCGTTGCGCCGGCTGATGATGCCGGCCGCGGCGACCATCGGGGCCAGGGTCAGCACGCGGGTGAGCTTGATGACGATGGCAATGGCCAATGCCGAGGCCCCGGCGGTCTGCGCGGTGGCCACCACCTGGCCGACGTCGTGCACCGAGGCACCGACCCACTGGCCGAAGGCCTCCGGCCCCAGCCCCAGCGGGCCCATGAGCAGCGGCAGCACGGCAATGGCCAGGGTTCCGCACAGGGTCACCAAGGCCACGGGGATCACGGTGTCCTCGTGCTTTGACCTGCGCACCGCGCTCATCGCGCCGATGGCGGAGGCGCCGCAGATGGAGAAGCCGGTGGCGACCAACAGCGGCTGGTCCCCCGGAAGCCGGAACGCCTTGCCCAGCAGGTAGGTCCCGCCGAAGGCCAGCAGCACGATCAGCACCACCACCCCGAAGGTCGCCCAGCCCAGTTCCAGCACGTCGACGATGCTCAGTTTCAGGCCCAGCAGCACGATTCCGGCCCGCATGAGTTTCTTCCCGGCGAAGCCCAGGCCCTTTCGCCAGGGGCCCACCACCAGCGTGTTGGTCCCCGGGAGATTGGCTGCCAGGATTCCCAGCACCACGGCCGTGGTCATGACCGGGATCGAGGGGACGAGCAAGTGGACCAGGAAGGACAACGGGACCACCACGGCACAGGCCGCCAGGCCGGCCCAGTGCCCGGAGACCCAGCTGCGGGCGCGCCCCGGGGGCTTCCGGGGACCGGTCGGGGCCGGGGGCTGCAGTGCCGGCTCGTGAGTTTGATGCACCATGAAGGTGGCTCCTTCGAAGAATTACGTTGCCGCGGTGCGGCCGCACCCCCCCCGGGATGTTTCTCCCGCCGGGGGTGCGGCCGCACCGCGAACAACGTGTGGGTACGGTTCCTATTCTGCCTGCTAATCAGGCGCCGGGTGCCCCGGCGGGGCTCGCGGACCTGAGCTCGCTGCCCTTCGGGCGCGGGGCGCCCAGCACCAGGATGTCGACCTGGTCGTCGGACAGGGTTTTGTTGTGCTTGCGCCGCATCAGGAAGAACACGACGCCCAGCAGCGACCAGACGGCCAGCGCCAGCATCGATTCCTTGCCCAGCGCCCCCGGGGATCCCGGGATCAGCAGCAGGCCCATGAAGACCAGGGAGGTCACCGCGCCCAGCGCGCTGAGGACCTTCTTGGAGGTCGAGTTTGTGCCCTCGAGGGTGCCCGCACGCGCCGGGGCGCCGGAGGTGCGGAAGAGGCGGAACGCGCACAGGCAGGTGTAGAGGTAGGCGACGGTCACTCCGACCGCCGACATGTCAACGACCCAGGTCAGTGCCGCGCGGCCGAACCACGGGCTGATGAGGCAGATGGCGCCGACGAAGATGATCCCGATGTAGGGGGTCTTGTACTTGGGGTGCAGGCTGGCGAACATCTTCGGGACCATCTGCGCCCGGCCCATGCCGAGCAGGATGCGGCTGGCCGAGACGTAGAATCCGTTCAGGCCCGTGCTCACGCCCATGGTGATGCCAATGGTCAGCAGCAGCATCCCGGAACCGCCCATGACCCCGGTCAGGGCGTCCGCGGTTCCCCAGGCGGAGTCCCCGGCAACGAGCGCTTCCCACGGTGCGGCCATGGCCACGGCGGCGATCATGGCGCAGTAGAGCAGGGCGGCGGCCAGCAGGGCCAGCACGATCAGGCGCATGGCCTTGGACGGCGGGAAGTCGAATTCCTCCGCGGCCTGCGGCACGTTGTCGAAGCCGATGAAGGCCCAGGGTGCGATGGCCACGATCGCGGCGATCGCGGCGATCGGGTTCACGTCCTTCGGGAAGGCCGGAAGCGCGTTGGAGAAGACGACCTGCGGGCTGGCGATGACGGCCACCAGGATGCAGGCCACCGCAACGAGCATGATGACGCAGGCGATGAACTGGATCTGCCCGGACAGCGCGGTGCCGCGGATGTTCAGGTAGGCAAAGACCGCCAGGGCGACCATGGAAATGACGACTTCCACCAGGTAGACGTCCCAGCCGGCCACGGTGTACAGGTAGCCCTGCTGCACGACGTCGGGCATGAGCTTGCGGAAAAGCAGGGCCAGCGCCGAGGCATTCAGCGCCACGATGCAGGTGTATCCCAGGGTCAGGTACCAGCCGCAGAAGAAGGCGTGGGTCCGTCCGAAGCCGACCAGCGCGAAGGCAAGCTCGCCGCCGGAGACCGGGAAGGACTTGATCAGGAATCCGTAGCTGACGGCGATGAGCACCATCAGGGCGCCGCCGATCATGAAGCCGGAGATGGTCCCGACGGGACCGCCCATGGCCAGCCAGTCGGTGGGGAGGATGAAGGCGCCCCAGCCCACGGCCGAGCCCAGGGCAATGGCCCAGACCCACCGTGCCTTGAGGGTTTTTTCCATGCGTTCCGGCTGGTCGTGTCCGGAACCGGGAGCTGCCGGTGCCATGGGAGTTACCACCGTCTTGTCTGTTGTGGCTTTCATTTTAACCTCGTTCTCGGGTGGTGGCGGCGATGCCACCGCTTGCGAAGACCGCTCGCCCCGGAAGGGGCGGAGCGGTGGGTCAAGATTTTTGCGACTGCATCATGCTGATGAGTGAAACGTTGACGATGTCAGCGACGCTTGCGCCGCGGGACAGGTCGTTGACCGGCGCGGCCAGCCCCTGCAGGATGGGCCCGTAGGCTTGGGCCCCGGCGAGGCGCTGGGTGATTTTGTACCCGATGTTTCCCGCTGCCAGGTTGGGGAAGATGAAGACGTTTGCGTGTCCTGCCACCGTTGAGCCCGGGGCCTTGGACGCGGCAACGGATTCAAGCAATGCGGCGTCGAATTGCAATTCCCCGTCGATCCCCAGCGTGGGCTCGGCCGCCCGGGCCAGGGCCGTTGCCGCGCGGACCGTGGAAATGCTTTCGTGCTCCGCGGACCCGGCGGTGGAAAAGGAGAGCATGGCCACCGCCGGTTCCTCGCCGGTGAGCAGGGCGAAGGTCCGCGCGGTGGCGCACGCGATGTGCGCCAATTGGGCGGCGTCGGGGGTCGGGATGACGGCACAGTCGCCGTATCCCACATATCGCCCGTCGGCCAGGCGCATGAGGAAGGAGGAGGAAATGGTGCCGGCGCCGGGATCCGTGCCCACCACGCGCAGTGCCGCTCGCAGCACGTCGGCGGTGGGCCGGGTGGCACCGGCGACCGCGGCCGAGGCCAGCCCCGCCGGAACCGCCGCGACCGCCAGGAACAACGGGTCGTCCATCCACCCGGCGGTCTTGGCGGGGCCAAGGCCGGCGACCTTGCCCGAAAGGTGTGTCCCGGCGGCACCCTCGCGCAGCTCGGCCACGCCCATGATCGTCGTGGCGTCGGCGAGCGTGATGCCCTCGGCGAGCGCGGTCGCCCTGATGCTCTCGCGCTCGCCGACCAGGATGGTGTCCACGCCGATCCCGTTGAGTACGCCGGCGGCGGCAATGGCCCGCGGGTCGTGCCCATCGGCAAGGATGACCGGTCCGCGGGAGCCTTCGGCCGGGCCTGCCAGGAACCGGGCCAGGATGTTTTCGTCGACTCCCGCGGGCCGCACCGTTGCGATGGCCATGAGACGGTTTCCTCCCCTGTTTCCTAGACCGCGGCCAGGGTGACGGCCGGCGACTTGAGGTAACTGTCGGCGGCGCTCATCACGTGGTCGACCTTCTGCAGCAGGTCATCGAGCACGTCCTGGTCGGCGACCAGCGGCGGGGAGAGCACCAGCATGGTGGCGCCGCGGTTGTCCGGGCGGGTGATCAGGTTGACCTCGCGCATGGCCTTGGGCATCACCTTGGTCAGCAGTTCCTTGGATTCCTCGGCCGTGAGTTCGCGCCCGGTTTCCCGGTTGCCGGTGAGCTCGATGGCGTAGAAGAACCCGGTCCCGCGGTATTCCTTGATGCTGGTGTGCGCCGAGACGATCTTGTCCAGGCCGTTCTGGAAGTACGGTTCCAGGCTCCGGACGTTGCCGACGACATCCTCTTCCTTGAGCGCCGTCATGTTGGCCACGGCCACCGCGGTGGAGACCGGGTGGCCTCCCCAGGTGGCTCCGTGGGTGAACATGCCGGCCAGCGGCGAGGCAAGCATGGCGTCGGCCAGCGGCTTGCGGATGATGACTCCGCCCAGCGGGGCGTAGCCGGAGGTGGAGCCCTTGGCGAAGGTGATCAGGTCCGGGACCACGCCGTACTTGATGCTGCCGAACCACTCGCCGAGGCGGCCGAAGCCGGTGATGACCTCGTCGGCGACCAGCAGGATGCCGTGCTCGTCGCAGATGGAACGCAATTCCTGCCAGTAGCCGGCCGGCGGGACCAGCGCGCCGCGGGAGTTCTGCACCGGCTCGGCAAAGAGCGCCGCGATGGTGTGTGCGCCTTCGCGGGCAATGACCTCGCGGATGGCCTGGATGGAGGGCAGGTCCGCGGCGCTGCCGCCCTCGGGGATGACCTCGCCCAGGGTGTTGGGAACGTGGAAGACCCCGGGCATCAGGGTGCCGAAGGCCTCCTTGTAGGCGGGGATCCCGGTGACGGCCAGGGCGCCGAGGGTGGTGCCGTGGTAGGCCATGTTGCGGGCGATGATCTTGGTGCGCTCAGGTTCTCCCTGGCCGCGGTGGTACTGGCGGGCGAACTTGATGGCCGACTCCACGGCCTCGGACCCGGAGTTCACGAAGAACACGACGTCGAGGTCGCCGGGGGCCAGCGAAGCGATGAGGGTCGCGGCGTCGACCGCGGCCGGGTGGGCCGAACCCCAGTTGGTCCAGTAGGCCAGCTTGGACATCTGCTCGTACGCGGCCTTCGGGATGTCCTGGCGGCCGTGGCCGATGTTGGCGCAGAAGAGGCCGGCCAGCCCGTCGAGGAACTTGTTGCCGTCCTCGTCGAAGAGGTAGCTTCCCTCGCCCCGGGTGATGATGGGCAGGTTCGGGTCGTTCCACACCTGGCCTGCGGTGAAGTGCGGGTAGAGATGCCGCTGTGCACGATTGCGGATATCTGAGTTGGTCACGAGACCCCTCCATTCAAAGTTTTCCTGTCAGGGCCCCGGGCGCTTCCTTGCCCCGGGGATCCCCGCACCATCCGACGATGCGGTGTGGTGAGTATCACTCTGCCCTCGGACTGGGTCCTTTCCCAGACCCAAATTGGCGTCACTTTCTAGGTACCAGCGGCGCGCCTACACGTAGATGCGCGGCACCCTGGTCCCCACGCGGGTCAGGATCTCGTACGGGATGGTCCCGGAGGCCTCGGCCCACTGCTCGACATGCGGCTCCCCGGCGTCCCCGGGGCCAAAGAGCAGAGCCGCGTCTCCGGGCGCTACGTCGTCGTCGGCCACGTCGATGACGAATTGGTCCATGCAGACCCGGCCCAGCACCCGGTACCGCCCGGCGCCGACCTGGACGGGTCCGGCGGAGCTTGCACTGCGGAAGACCCCGTCGGCGTAGCCCAGCGGCACCACGGCCAGCGTGGTGTCCCGCTGCGTGGATTCGGTGTGGCCGTAGGAGATCCCGGCACCGGCCGGGGCGCGCTTGGTTTGCACCACGGCCGCGCCCAGGGTCATGGCCGGGCGCAAGTCCGGGCAGCCGGCGCGTTCGGGTTCGGGCAGCGGGTTGACCCCGTAGACGGCGAGACCGGTGCGGACCATGTCGAAATGCGCTTCCGGGGTCGCGAGCGTTGCCGCGGAGTTGGCAATATGGCACAGCTGCGGGTCCAGCCCCAGGGACCTGGCCATCTCGATGGCGTTGGCGAAGACCCGCAGCTGTGCGGCCACCGAGGGGTGCCCGGGCTCGTCGGCGCAGGCCAGGTGGGACCAGATGCCCACCACCCGGATCCGGCCGGCGGCCTCCAGTTCCCGGGCCGCGGCGCACAGCGCGGGCCAGTCCTCGATGGTTGCCCCGCCGCGCCACATGCCGGTGTCGATCTTCAGGTGGATCCTGGCCACCGCGCTTGCAGCCCGGGCGGCGTCGGCGATTTCCCGCAGCTGGTCCACCGAATAGGCGGCGAGCTCGATGTCCTCGGCGATGGCCCGGGCATAGGGGGCGCCGGGGGCGGCCAGCCAGGAAAAGAGCGGTGCGGTGATCCCGGCGGCGCGCACCGCGAAGGCCTCCTCGAGCACGGCCGTGCCCAGGTAGTCCGCTCCCCCGGCCAGCGCGGCTTGGGCGGCGGGCACCAGGCCGTGGCCGTAGCCGTCGGCCTTGAGCACCGCCAGCAGCCTGGCGCCGGCGGCGACCTTGCGCAGGGCCCGCACGTTGGCGGTGATGGCCGCCGTTTCAATGTAGGCGGCCCGTTGCGGCACCGTCCCGGGGGCGGTCCGCGGGCCTGCGGCCTGGTTGTCTTCGAGCGTGTTGTTTTCGAGCGTGCTGGAAAGATTCATGGCGACTTCCTTGTCGTTTGGGGTGCCGAAGCGCAGGCGCGGCGGCGGGGCGGCGAACCGCCCGCGTTGTCTTCTACTGTTGTGCAGGGGAGCCGTTCGGCACAGATCCAGATCGGGCAGGGTTCAATGGGTCCACCGGCTCGAGGGGACCTTCCCGCGCTACCCGGCGAGCCCGGCGATGACGCGGCCCAGCTCCCTGATGCCCGGTTCGATGGCCTCGAGCTTGATGGCGGCGAAGCCCAGGCGGAAGTGGTTGCGGTTTGCGCCGGGGTCGTCGAAGAAGACGTCCCCGCGCTCGATGACCACCCCGGCCTCCAGCGCCCGGGCGGCCAACTCCACGCAGTCCAGGTCCGCGGGACCCGTGATCCAGACGCTGACCCCGCCCGGGGGCGCCACGACCTTGAAGGGCACGAACTCCTCCAGCGCCTCGGTGAGCACCTGCCACTTGCGCTGCAGCTGGGTGCGGCGCCGCGAGATGGTGCGGTGGTACTGGCCCGATTCGATCAGCAGCGCCATGGCGCGCTGGGGATGTCCGGCGATGTGCCGGATCTTGTACCGCCGCTGGTTCCGCAGCTCGGTGATCAGTTCGGCCTCAGCCACCAGGTAGCCCATGCGCAGCCCGGGGGCCAGGAACTTGGTGAAGGACCCGAGGTAGATGACGTGCCCGGAGTTCGGCAGGGCCTTCAGCGCCGGGGTGGGCTTGCCGCGGTAGCGGAACTCGGAATCGTAGTCGTCCTCGATGACCAGTGCCCCGGCGTCCCGGGTGCCGGCCAGGATTTCCTGGCGGCGGTTGCCGGAGAGCGTGACGTTGGTGGGGCTGTGGTGGCTGGGCGTGAGGTAGAGCAGGTCCAGGTCCGCGAAGTTGTCCGGCGGCACCAGCCCGTTCTCGTCGACCGCCAGCGGCCGCAGCGTGGCGCCGCTGCGCACGAAGGTGTGGCGGGCATCGACGTACCCGGGGTTCTCCACCCCCACCACGGTGTCGCTGCCCATCATGGTCTGCGCCAGCAGGTCCAGGCCCTGTTGGGAGCCGGCGGTGATGAGGATGTTTTCCGGGCTTGCCAGGATGCCGCGGGCCGGCAGGACCCGCTTGCACAGCACCTCGAGAAGGTACGGGTCGTCCTCGTCCACCGAGTCGCGCAGCGAGTAGAACAGGTGCGGCGGATCCAGTGCGTCGCGCAGCGCCCGCGACCAGGCAAGGCGCGGGAAGTCGCGCTCGTCGACCTGCCCCGCCACGAACGGGTAGGGGTAGGTGGACCAGTTGCGGACCTTGGTGATTTCGGGCATGCCGGCGTCCTCGCGCGGGCGGATGTGCCGGGACCAGTCCACGGCCGATCCGTCGGCCGTGGCGGTGGCGCCGTCCAGTGCGCGGTTGCGCAGCATCCGGGTGTTGATGAAGTAGCCGCGGCGCGAGCGGGACTCGATCATGCCCGAGGCCAGCAGTTCCTGGTAGGCGGCGTTGACGGTGTTGCGCGAAAGCCCCAGCTCGCGGGCCATCTCGCGCGAGGAAGGCAGGGGCTGGTCGGGCACCAGGGTGCCGACGAGGATCTGGTGTTCCAGCGCCTGCCGCAGCTGCCGGTAGAGCGGCTCGCCGGACTCGGCCGACACAGCGATGGGTGCCCTGACTCCTGCGCGTTCTTCCGCCGGCGGCCGCCGGGCTTGCGGGTTCGCGGGGCGGCGGGTCCTAGACGTATCCATGGCTGGCGCCCGCGGGGACGGGGACGTAGAAGCGCGGGACGACCACGATGGGCACCGGCAGGGCGCGCAGCATCTTGTTCGCGGTGGACCCCAGGAAGATCCGGCTCCGCTCCGCCAGGCGGCTCGAGCCGAGCAGGACGATCTCGGACTCGTCCCAGTCAAGGGCGTCGACCGCGGCCTCGGTCGAACGGCCCTGCGCGACGTCTGCGGTGACGATCGTCCGGTTCCGCACGCCCGCGACGGCGGTCTCCAGGGTCCGCCGGGCATGGACGCGCGCCGCCTCGATCCGGTCGCCGTGGTGCTTCTCGCCGTCCATGGCCACCAGGGAGATGAGACGCAGCGGAACGTGGCGGACGGCGGCGGAATCCACCGCGGCCTCCAGCACCGAATCCGCCCCGGCGCGGGTGCCCAGGGCGCAGGTGATGCGGGTGATCTCCCGCGGGGGGAGGTAGCCCGAGGGCGCCAACGCCACCGGAACCGGCGAGGAGTGCAGCAGGGCGTTGGCCACGGAGCCCACGGTGAACCGGCGCAGCGGACCGGTGCTGGCGGCGCCCACCACCACGAGGTCCGCCTTGAACGCGGCGACGGCCTCGAGCAATCCCTCGGCCATCGACGCGGCAAAGCGGATGTGGGTGCGCGCCTCCATGCTGGAGGGCACCAGGGCCAACGCCCGGTCCATCCATTTTTGGGCGGCCTGTTCAAGGAACTCCTGGTAGACGCGCTCGTTGCGGGTGGCGGCCTGCCCCGGCGGAACCCCCGGAATGATGTGGACCAGCTCGAGCTCCGCCGCGATGGGTGCGGCCAGCGACCGGGAAAGGGCCAGGGCCAGCGAGATCGCCTCGCGGCCGCGCTTGTCCTCGGTGCATCCAACGACATATCTCATGGCGCGGGGTCCCCCTTCACTGGGAGTCGGTTCGGGCATTCCCCCTCATGCCTACCAGTTGTCGGGGCCGGGCAGAAAGAATGACGCGCCTGTGACGCGGCGCACTATTTGTCCATCGAGTGATGCGCCAGGAACGAATACACTTCGGTCTCGTCCACGCCCGGGAAGGCCCCCTGCGGCATGGCCGCCAAGAGGTGCGTCTGGGCGCGGGCGCTGGGCCAGGCCTGCCCCGCCCACTGCTGTTGCAGCTCCAGCGGCGGGCGCCGGCAGCAGGATTCGTCCGGGCAGGTGGAGGTCGAGCGCTCGGTGGTGTCGCGCCCGCGGAACCACTTCACGTGCACGTAGGGCACCCCGATGCTCAGCGAGAACTTGCCGGTGTTGGACCGCTCGGTGCGTGCGGTGCACCAGAAGGTTCCGGCGACGGTGTCGGTGTACTGGTTGTAGGCGCTGAACTGGTCGGCCACGTCGAAGACCTCGCGGCTGGTCCAGTACCGGCACACCGACTGGCCCTCGATGGCGCCCATGTGGTCCATCGGGAAGTTGACCCCGTCGTTCTCGTAGGCCTTGTGGATGATGCCGGACTCGTGGACCTTCTGGAAGTGCACCGTGATGCCCAGGTGCTCGGTGGCCAGGTTGGTGAAGCGGTGCGCGGCGGTCTCGTAGGAGACGGCGAAGGCGTCCCGGATGTCCTCGACGGCGAGCTCGCGGGCGCTCTTGGCGCGCTGCAGGAAATCGACGGTGGCCTTCTCCGGCATCATCAGGGAGGCGGCGAAGTAGTTGGTGGCCACGCGTTGGCGCAGGAACTCGGCATAGTCGCCCGGGGTTCCGTGGCCCAGCACGTGGTGGCCGAAGGCCTGCAGCAGCACCGAGCGGGTGGAATGCTCCGAGCGCTGGGACTGGGTGAGGTAGACGCGCATGTTTTTCAGGTCGGTGACCGAGCGGGTGGAGTGCGGCAGGTCCGAGACGTTGTGCAGGGAGAAGCCCAGGTGCGAGGCGATGTCGGCGACCTGGTGGTGCGAGAGCGGCCCGGAGGTGTGGCCGATGGCCTTGAGCACGCGCGCGGCTTCCTTCTCGATCGCCGGGAAGTAGTTGTTGCGTTCCTTCATCTCGCCGCGCAGCTCCGCGTTGGCGCGGCGCGCTTCCTCGGGGGTGGCGGATTGTTCGTTCAGCCGGCGTTCCAGCTCCCCCTGCAACCCGACCAGGGATTCGAGCACGTCCATGGGCGTGCGCGAGGAAATGCGCACCTTGGGCAACCCGAGCGATTGGTAGAGCGGCCCGCGCTGGGCGCGTTCCAGTTCGATTTCCAGGGCCGCGCGGCGGGTGGGAGGCGCGGCGCCGAGCAGCTCGTCCAGTCCGACCCCGAAGATGGCGGCCAGGGACTTGAGCATGCTGAGCTTGGGCTCGCGCTTGCCGTTTTCCATCAGCGACAGCTGGCTGGGGGCGGTGCCCACGGCCTCGGAGAGGTCGTCGAGGGTCATCGCCTTGGCCTTGCGCAGGTGCCGGATGCGCCGGCCGAGGGAAATGATGTCCAGTTGCTCGGCGTCTTCCGGCGACAGGACGCTCTTCTCCGGTGTAGCGGGCCGGTTCCATGTGGGGGTGCTCACGTTTTCAGCGTACGCGAAGAAGTGGAGATCTTCCCAGCTCTTGACCAGAAAAGGCTGCCGTGGAAACGCCAAACATGCGTTTCAAGGAAGTTACATGCCGAATCCGCCAGTCTGCACAGCAATCCACGAAACACCAGGACTCGATGTGGAGCAATTCGCGTCGGGCTTTCCCACCGCCCAGGGCCAGAATGTGAATTCGTCAAACATCCGACGCTAGGCCCGCGCGGCATCAGGTAACGATCTTTTGGAAGACACTGCCCGAGGCGCTAATGCATCCCTGGATTGTAGAGGTTTGTGGTGTAGCGCTTGTCGTGCACGCCAACGTAATGGCCTCCGGGCTTTGCGATACACAAGGCCCACGAAGATCGGACCCAGGGCTACAAACCGGACAGAGTGCTGGTCAGCGGCTGCACATTTCTGGCAGAAAATCGCCCTACGTCGATTATTTCACTTTTTCACAAGCCCCTGTATGGCACTATGCGGCCGTGGGTCAACGTGCTCTCCAATGATCAGGTGACCCCGTGGATTCGCGAAACTGGCGTAACGGGACGGCCGCAGCTGGACCACAAGCGGTTCGCAACCTCAACCAATACGTTGTTCCTGGTATCCAAGGAAGGCGCTGGCGATGGCCTTGATGACGGAAGCGAAAATACGGCGTCGCTGCAGCCAGGCGGACGACTCAAGACTCCTTGATGGCGGTACTCGATGAGGCTGCCAACGTGGTTCACTGGCGCGAGCTGCCCAATGTGTACAGCAGCACGGCTGTCCCTTTGCCATGAAATAAAGCTAGCAGTCTAATGAACTAGGGGATGTCCTACGCAGCAGGAACGTGCCACGCGAATATCAGAACCATCAAGACAAGGCTTTTAGTACTCGAATTGAATGCGAGTGAGGAGCCGCTGGCGCTGCAGCAGCAGGCAAAGCGGGCAGGCCAGGGGCCGGGGCAACCGCCGGCACTGTAGGAGCAGCACTGGGGGCAGCAGTAGCTGGGCGAGCTGGGATGGTCGTAGCTGCCGGGGCATAGGTGGCGTTCTCCTCTTGTGCACCAACGCACACGGTGCCTGCTGTATTTGCGATTGGTGGTTGCCGCGTGAAAACCACCGATCTCATCTCCTCGGCAGTCTCCAACACCTTCCGTTCAAAAACCCGCACCCTGCTGACGATCCTCTCGATCTTCATCGGCGCGTTCACCCTTTCGATCACCAGCGGCCTGGGCACCGGCATCAATTCCTACATTGACGACACCCTCAGCGGCGCAGGCGCTGCCGACGCCATGAGCGTCTCCAAGACCAGCGAGGCTGCTTCCGGGTTCGGCCCCCCGGAAGCGGGGCCGGCCGAATACGATCCCGATGCGGTCTCGGCAGGAGCCCTCGGCGCCCCCGGCGCCACGGTGACCGCGCTGACCCCTGATGACATCACGGCGATCGGGCAGATCGAGGATGTGGTGGCAGTGGAAGCACAGCGCACCATCACCCCGGATTACATCCAGTTTGGCAACGGCGCCCGGTATGTTGCGGGTGCCGGCAGCTTGACGGCCGGGCAGACCATGCTGCTGGCCAACGGCGCGGATCCCGACGACGACTCGGCCGACCTCCAACTGTCCCTGCCCGCCTCGTATGTGGAACCCCTGGGTTTCGACGACTCCGGCAGCGCAATCGGCAAAACGCTCGTCATCGGCATCACCGATGCGCAACGCAAGCAGCATGACATTGAGGCAACCATCGTGGGCGTCACCGAAGAGGCCCTGGCTTCCGCCTTCGGCTCGAGCATCCTGATGAACGAGGCTCTGGGAGACGCGCTCTTCGAAAAGCAGAGCACCGGCCTATCCTCGACGGAGGCCGACAAATTCGCCAACGCGAGCGTGCGGTTCGACCCCGGCGTGGGCGAGGACGGGATTGCCGCGCTCAAGGACCGGCTTGCCGAGGCCGGATACGAAGGAACCACGACTGCAGACCAGCTCGGAATGATCACCAGCGTCGTCGACGGCATCGTGTTGGTGCTCAATGCCTTCGCCATTCTGGCACTGCTGACAGCGGCTTTCGGGATCGTGAACACCCTGTTCATGTCCGTGCAGGAACGCACCCGAGAGATCGGCTTGATGAAGGCCATGGGCATGGGCAGCGGCAAGGTCTTCGGGATGTTCAGCCTCGAAGCCACCTTCATCGGCTTCCTTGGCAGCGCCATCGGTGCAGGCCTGGCGATCGCCGCGGGTACCGGCCTCAGCGCCCTGTTGTCCCGGACACTGCTGGCCGATCTCCCGGGGTTGCAGCTGATCGCCTTCGATCCGATGTACATCGGCGGAATCATCCTACTGGTCATGGTCATTGCATTCCTGGCGGGAACCATCCCTGCCGCGCGCGCCGCAAAGGCGGATCCCGTGGAGTCACTGCGTTACGAGTAAAAGAGACCAGCCCGGGGGCGCGCCTCCCGTGCCAGCGGTGCCCGAATCACCGATGGGCATGGTGCGGCCTCCCGGCGAATGGAACTGCCCGTGTCTTGAACGCCTGCCGTCCCGCTCCCGCTCCCAAGACGCAGAGAGGGAGCAGGAGCATTTCGTGAACATGCGAATGCACTTCAGCCACGACACCCTGCCCCAACGCGTGCCCTTCGGCACCGGCAAGGCCACCGGGCACCTGGCTGCGGAGGCGGACAGGTTCGGCGCCCACGGGGCAGTGTCTGAGACTAGGTTTCTACGCTCGTCCCAAGCTGGCACTCAAATTTCTTGCTAAGGTCCAGCGCCGCACTGACGTCCTCCCACGGCACCGGCCTTCGTCGGTATCGGTCATTTCGCTCCGCGCAGCTTCCTCGGCGCGCAGGTCCTCCAGCTCCAATCTCGCCCTCATGCCGACGAGAGTGAGAACCCACCGGACCCCATCAGAGTTTCGAGGACTCGTCGTGAGCTAAGCATTCCCGTTCTTCGCGCGGTACTCGCTCGGAGGGCATCCGAATGCTCCGTGGAACATCAGGCTGAAATGACTGGGTGACGTCAAACCCCACGACGAGCTGATTTCGGTGAGCGAACGCGATGCGTGCAGCGGGTCGGTGAGGTCGCTGCGGCAACGTTCGAGACGACGTTGCCGGATCGAACTTGCCACGGTCATACCGCTGGCGTGGAATTCGCGGTAGAGCCGCCGCGATGACACGAAAAGCGCGGCGGCAATTAGGTCGACGCCGAGGGACGGATCGCGAAGTCGTTCATCGATCACCCGCAAAGCTTGCTGGAGCAGATTTGAGTCCCGTGACTGCGGTGTGGCTACCGTACCCGCGGCATGCGCAACGAGGATCTCGACAGCCCCGACGCTGTGTTCAATCATTCGTGTTCGAAGCGTTTGGGGTGACCGTGACAGGCCCCGTTCCACCGCGTCGATCGAGAGTCCCAGCGCCGAGGCGACCGGATCGTCGGCCGGCAGTCGCCACACACTGTCGAGCCTTGAGTGCAGTGGCCGCATCATGGGTGAGCCAAGTGGAACAGTGACCGCCACGAGCTCGTATCTGCCATCAAATCGGAGCTCCACAGGCGCGTCCGTGCGGTATATCACGATGTCGCCCGGATTGATCGACGAGTGGTCGCGGTGTTGCACCAGGTTGAGTCGGCCCGACACCTGATAGGAGCAGATAAGGGCCGGCGCGATCGCCGACGTCTGAACGACGCCGTCGCTGGCCCCAGAGTGCGCTGGCGCGGCAATCCGCATGAGGCGCACGTCCTGATGGTGCTCGCTGCGCACACGAGCGGCGAATTCTTGGCCGGTGTCGACCTTCACTTCCCCGAACAGCGCGCTCATGTAGTCGACAAGACCGAATGCGTCCAGCGATGCGCGCCCTTTGTTGAGTCTCTCCGTCATGAAAGCCCTTCCGCCAAACCTTGTCCGCCTAGTGCGAACCTGACCTCACAGTACACAGGCCCAGCCACTATAGGTCGTTCCTCCCCCACTACTGCCGGACGGAGACAAGGCGTGGAAATTCTGGTGCTTCGCCACTCGTCGCGTTGTCAAACCCCGGGAATCTCGTGCCGCTGCGGAGCCGTCTGCACCAGAGATCGCCGGGCTCGAATGCGACGACCCGCAAATGTTCATCGGTGATTCGGCAGCATCAGATCGGCTGAACCCTACACTCGATTCCCGCGGTCGCCAGAGGAATAATCGATCGCAACATCGGGGCGCGCCCGCGGTCGTCGCACGGGTTGCGGACGCCAGGCGATCCTGCCGGTGATGACACAGAGCGGCACCAACCTTCGGAAGACGACCGGTGCCGCTCTGCGTCGGAATCGACTGCGTTAGATCTGCGACAACAGCAGGTGCGAGTCGTGCTCGCCGCCACTGTAGAGCAGATGCCGTCCCCGGTTCACCGTGGGATCAGAAGGCAGCTCAGGGAACTCAGGCCGCTTGAGGCGATCGATACCGTGGATGCGCAGTTGCAGCGACTCGCCAGCGTGGAAGCGGATTGAGTAGGGCCACAGTGGAATCTCGATCGGCACAATTTGACCGGGCTCGACCGGCTCGCTCGTGCGGAACGACTGCCGCGGTTCGAGCTCGGTCGATGCTGCCTCATCGAGGGCACGCAGTGAAACCCGTAGTCGCCCCGACTGGCCAGCGTGCGTCCGGCCGCTGACGACCTCCGTGAGCAGTTCCTGGCCGTCGGCGTCGAGCTTCGACACGGTCACGAACACGTCGAGATCATTGGCCTCCTCCGCAGCCACCCAGAGCTTCACCTTGCCATAGCCCGTGAACTCGGTGTCGCGCGCGATCGGGAGCGTGAAGGTCACACCTTGCTCGTCGGGCTCGTAGGCCAAGACTTCGCTTGCCGCTACGGGCTCCGTGCGAAGCGACCGATCCGCGATGTCAAGGTCATACCTTGTGCTCGTTGCTCGAGCGAGCGGGAAGTCCGACTCAGCACGGTACATGAGGTCGTCGTGGCCCGGGTCGAGTACGGTCAGACGCACGCGGGGGGTCGATTCCCAACCGTTGTCGACGTCCTTGAGGAAATGGTCGAAGAAGCGGCGCATGTCTTCGACATTGACCGGATTAAAATAGTCGTTCCACTCGTGCGTATTGTGGACGCGCAGCCATTTTTGCGGCGACGACATTTTGCGCCAGCCCTGAAACGTGCCACGCGTGTGAAGAATGTTCGTCCACGACGCGACGACGTAGGCCGGCACCTCGATCGAAGCATGATCGACGACCTTCGAGTCCCAGTATTCGTTCATCAGTGGATATCGGTCGAGCGTTGCCAGGGGGGCTTCCGACCGGCCGTCCCCGCGGAGGGCACCTAGGAAGAGGTCAGCAAAGGAGCCATCGGGAATGCCTCCCTTGCAGAACCAATCGCGGTATGCGTCATCCAGCCCTTCCCATGGCGCGATAGCAGCGAGATGCGGCGGTTTCATGGCTGCCACGAACCACTGTGTGATGGCGAGCCACGAATTACCAGTCAGCGCGACCTTGCCATCACACCAGGACTGCTCGGCGACCCACTCGATGGTGTCGTACTCGTCTTCGGCTTCCTGCGTGCCGAACCAGTGCAGGTCCCCCTCGGACTTCCAGGCACCGCGGGCGTCTGGGTTAACAACCGCGTATCCGTGGCTTACCCAGTAGCCGGGATTGAGGCCCTCGAACTTGTTGAGACCGTCTTCCCACTCGGTCTTGACGTCCATCCTGCCGGGCAGGAACGTGTCGTGATTGATAATGCCGCCGCGCTTGCCGTATGGGCTCCACGCGAGGAGCGCGGCTACTGGTGCGTCACTGTCGGCCGGACGGAATACATCCGCGTAAATCGTCGTTCCGTCGCGCAGCACAATGGCCACATCGCGTTCTTCCAGCACGTCACAGGGCAGCGGCATGCCGCCTTCGCGGTGGATCGAGCCGCGCGGATGCACAGTGGTACCTGGCGCGAAGCCGGGGTACGGCGATTGTTCGGCGCTCTCGAGCGGTGAGTAGATGATCGGCAGATGGTCCGGTACGCCGCGAACAGTGCCGTCACGGGTCGGTATCGGAGCGGCGTTGGGTTGTGCCACGAGATTCTCCTTTGAATGAAACTGGCGATGGATTGCGCCAGCGTAGGCATCCGGCAAGGGCGGGGGCATTCGGAATCCTGCCAGCAGCCATGCGCATTCCCGCCAACCGCGATCTCGCGTGCTTGACCGGACGCAGCGGAAGCAAATCTCGCTAATCGGGTCTTGTCGTTTTTCGAAGTCGATTGCACTGATCTATCCGGAAGTCCGGGAGCGTGCAGCCGACTTTGAACAGTTGTTTTTCAGTCGGCTGCACAGCAGCCATTTTGTATTGAAGGCGTCTGCACGACCATTAGCGATGGCTTCGAAACTCCGTCCTCTTCGGTGGCGGGTATGACAGAAGATGCGCCGCCGATCGTTGAGCGGGGTCAGCTGACGATGTCTGATGCTGCTTGGGATATAGCGGTGCAGCAGGCTGCTGTGATTGCTTCCTTTGGCCGGACTTGATGTCGTTGGTCATGGGGTGGCGGACGATGCTGCCCCACGGTTCGGTGTTCCCCATCGACAGGTTGCCAGGCTGGTCGAGGGCTTCAGGTGAGGTACCGTTCTGGTGATGGACTTGGTTCCCGGACGGTCAGGTGGCGGCAGGGGCGGGATCCGATGGTCGCCGCCCATAGAGGCGGTGGTTGAGGAGTTTGTCCGCAAACGCTATTGGAAGCGGCAGGAGCTTTCGCTGGCGGTGGTTCACCGGGATATTGTCTGTGCTTGCGTGGAGCGGGGATTGCGGGCACCTGCACGAACCACTGTTGCCCGCAGTGTCGCCGTTCTCCACCCAGCGGCAGCCACCGGCCGACGGGGAGGCACCGATGCTGCCCGTCCATTGCAGGCGGCAGGAGGATGTGTTCCCGCGATTAGCGCCCAAGTATCGAGCTTGCGATCTTGCATTCACATTTATCCGGCATTTGCCAAGCAGCCTGAGCCAGACTTATGGACTTATCGCCAGGCAGGACGGCCCGGCTCTTCCGACCGAAGCGGATGACAAAGCCCTTCTGCAACGGAGCCCCCAGCAGAGGCCAAGCTTCACGGGACACTGGAACTGGAATGGATATCCCGCCGGGTTCAGCGTCAGTCCTTGCAAGTAACCACCCCTTCGTCACCATTGACCCTCGACCCCCACCCAATGTAAGTTCATGTTCATATTAGCTATGGCATGCCTCACTCTTCCGGGGCCTCCGTACCTTAACCAGTTAGGAGCTCGACGTGTTCAAGAGCGATGACAGCGTGCGAGGATCGAACGCCCGCCCCGGTCAGCAGCCGGCGATCTCCCCGGTGGCCTGGACGGGGAGAGATATCTGATGCGAGCCGCTCATGAACCCGGCCTGAGTTGGCGGGCCAACACCAGGCACGGTGCCTGGCCTGGTCTGTCCGGAAGGTCGCGTAGAAGGAGAGGTTCGCGATGACTCTAGCTGGCTTGGACGTACTTGCGGCGGAGAATGCCGCTCATTGGCGCGCGATGCCGGTCTCACGCCTATTGGACGGCGGGATGCAGTATGCCGACGTCGTGTCGCTCGAAGGCGCCACCAGCGAAGGCAAAGCGTGGGATGTCACCCTGGAGCGGACGGGGCTTAGGCGCCTTGATCGCGCTGGTGCCGCTTCCAGCGCGGGTCACCGGGTCACGGCTGCTGGTGAGTACCGGGCCGCTGCTGCTGCTTTTGCCTTTGCACAGATGGCTATCAATACGGACACTGCTCGCAAGCTGGAGCTCTATGAAGGGTTCGTTGGGGCGGTAAGGGAGGCGGGTCGGCTGGCACCACGGGCAGTCAACCGTATTGAGCTGCCCTTCCAGAACGGGGCCCTGGTGGGCTGGCAGGTCCAACCGGTTGGTGATACCTCCCGCGGAACGGTGATCGTATTCGGGGGCCAGAGCGGCTGGGGTGCCACCTATCTCCGTTACGCGGACGCCCTGGGCGACCGTGGGCTCACCACGATCTTGGCCGAAGGGCCGGGCCAGGGTGAAACCCGCATGCGTCACCACGTGTACCTGGACGTGGATGTCACGGCCGCTTACGGTGAGTTCGTCGCGTACGCCCGTACGCTCGATAGCGGCCCCGTGGGGCTGTGGGGCAACAGCATGGGGGGGCTTTATGCCGCGCTCACGGCGGCGGCCAACAGCGAGGTGGACGCCGTGTGCATCAATGGTGGCCTTGCCGAACGACACCTAATGGAGTTCCGGGCGTTCCGGGAGCAGGCGGGGGCCATGCTCGGTTCGGAGGACGCATCCGCCATTGAGGAGAACTTCCGCCGACTGCGCTTCGATGCGGGTCGACACCGGATCGAATGCCCGGTTCTGGTGGTGCATGGTGGTGCGGACCCGCTGGTGCGGTTGGAGGACCAACAGCCCTTCCTCGAAGCTGCCCGCTCTGAGGCCACCTTGAAGGTCTGGGACGACGGCAACCACACGATCTACAACCACAGCGACGAACGGAACAATGTGGTCACGGACTGGTTCGCGGATCAATTCAGTGCCGGGACGGCCCGCTGAGTGGAGTCCGGCCGGGCTTATCGCGGTGGCTCAGAGGGCTCTTGCCCGAGCGGGCAGAAGAGGTAGGCCTGGTTCGTTCGGACAAGACGCTTAATCAGGTCATCCCACCGGCGGGGCTGGTTTGATTCCAGCAATCCGCGTTGGCCGATGCGATGGGCGCAGGCGGAGAAGGTCAGGCTGTAGATGTAGTCGACGGCTTCTTCGGGCGAATCGTGCACGATCAGCGAGCGGTGCCGCAGGATTGGTGCCCCGAACAGCTTGCCAATGGCCAGGCTGGCCTCGCGGCCGTCAGTGAAGACGGTTTCGTTCTGCAGGCCCAGGAAGAGCTGCTGGCGAACGAATTTTTCGTAGTCCCTGAAATTTTCACACAGGGCCAGGGTCGCGGCTTCGACGGCCAACAGCGGATTGAGCTGGCTGGGACCTCGGTCTTCGATGCGCTTCACGAAGTGTTCGCGGAAGGTGCGCAGGAACTCCAGCTGGGTGGCATGGACCAAGTGCTCCTTGTTGCCAAAGCGCCGGTAGATTGTACCGACGGAGACTCCGGCGACTTCGCTGACCCTGGTCGTGGTCAGATCCTCGAGGCCTTCCTTGCCCATGATCCCGAGAGCAGCCTGGAGGATTCGGTATTCGGTCATTCGGCTGCGGTCCTGTAGGGCCGGAGGCTTGGCGGGCAGTGCGGGCATGCTTCCGACCTTACAGGACCGGTGCGCCTAGTTGCGGTGCCGGGAAGAGCCAATGCCCTGTTTACCGGGGGCGAGGATACCCTTCGGGTCGAGATGGGCCTTCAAGGAGGTGACGAACCGTCGCAGCGCGTGGTCGTTGTGCCCGTACTGGTCGCTGACCAGGTCCATGAAGTCCACGTGGGCGCGGTATTCGCCGTAGCCCAGGCGGGCGGCCTCGACGACGAGTTTCGTGTAGATGTCCCGCACGGTCTGATACCGGGCTTCGTCGTCGAGGTTATAGATCAGCAAGGACGCGTGGATGGCGAAGCGCTGATAGAGCAGGATGCCGGCGTGATAGTCGATTCCCTGGGACTCCTGTTCGGTCCTGACCAGCGAGACGATCCGACGGACATCCCGGCCGGTAAGGGGCACCGTCGAGGCAAAGGACAGGTGCCCGCCGGGGGCGCCGTCCCAGTCGAGCATCTTCAGCATCGACAGGTCGGGCACGCCGGCCTGGACCTTCTGCTTCTGGTCCAGGTCCTCGGATTCGAGGACGACCCGGTCCAGATCCAGCAGGCTCCCGGTGACGGTCGCCCCCTCCAGGCTCGCGAAGGCGTCTTCGATGCGCTGGCGATGCCGGGCGACGACGGCTTCGTCCCCGTAGAGGGCGAAGCGCATGGTCCAGGCGCCCAGGCCTTGGCTGCGACCAATGGACAGGGCGACGTCTTGGGGCAAGGGTCCGGGTTGATCCCAGAGGTCGGCCCGGGTGACCTTCGTGGACAGGGCACAGTGCGGATTGAATATCGAGGGGCAGTTGCCCACGGTGCCGTCGAGCATGAAGGGCCGGAACCGGTCGATCAGCTCTTCGAGGTCCTCGTCGCGCTCGATGGTCAGCCACCCGTCAAAGTACGCTTCGGGCCGGGGCATGACCCAGAGCCCCATCTTCGTGACGACCCCAAGATTGGACTGCATGAACAGGCCCTCCACGGAGGGCCCGAAGCCACGCTTGTTCAGATGCCAGGTCTGGGCCCCGTCCAGGGCGCCCATTCCGGTGCGGATCACTTCTCCATCCGGGAGAACGACCTCCATGCCGCACACCGAGGCGGCGTGGTCGCCGTTGAGGGTGTATCCGTTGCCGTGCTCCAGGGCGTTTCCCAGCACGGAGCCCCAGCCCAGATCAGGCACGTCGATCATGAGCCGCTTGCCTGACTGGCGGACCGCCTCGTAGAGGTCGAAGTAGGAAACACCGGGCTCGACCACGATATAGGCGAGCTCCTCGTTGATCTCCAGCACCTGGTTCATGCGCCGCAGGCTCACCACCACGGTGTCGACCTCGGCGGCGGCGGAGCCCCCGTAGCCATTGTTGCGCCCCTGCGAGTTCACCCAGACGGAGACGCCGTGGTCCTGGGCGATCTTCAACACCTGCTGGACCTCCTCGACCGTGGCGGGCAGTAGCACCGCCGGAGCCAGAGGACGGGTCGAAGCGGGGGCATACGGGTCGGTGAAGTTGCTGACCTCCTCCTCGGTCGTCAGCACGTGTTCCCGGCCCAGGGCCGTGGCCCAGTCCTGGACGGCCGCGGAGAGGTTCGATGCGGTCGCGGTCTCACTCAAGGGCGCCGTAGTCTGATCTGTCATGTCGTGTTCCTGTCTGGATCTGAATCTGGGTTTGGTCCGGTCAGCGGACCGGCTGGCCTGCAAAGGCGGCCTGCACACCGGCTTGGCGGTCCTCCACGAGGGGCCACAATTCCGGATGGGTGATCGCATACAGATCACCGTTCTTGATCGCACGGCCAACCAAGCGCCCGCACTCGATCGCGGGCATCCACCGCATCGAGGCCAGCGGTCCCTCGACAGAGGCATCCACGTCGAAGAGCCCACTTGTCTCCTCCGCCGGACGGGAGCGGAGACCTGCCTTGATGTTGCTGCGCACCGGACCCGGACAAAGCACGGTGGCCCCAACCCGGGAACCGTCTTCTTCCAATTCGCGGGCCAGGGCCTCGGTGAGACCGACGACCCCGAATTTGGAGGTCGTGTAGGAGCCTAGATTGGCGAATGAGGTCAGGCCAGCCATCGAACTGGTATTGACGATGTGGCCTCCCTCCGGGTTCTGCGACAGCAGCGGCAGGAAGGTGTGCACGCCGTTGATCACGCCGAAGAGGTTGACCTCCAGCATCCAGCGCCAGTCCGCCAGGGAGAGGTCCTTGATCCGTCCCATCGAGCCGACGCCGGCATTGTTGACCACGATGTGCACGGCCCCGTACTCAGCGACCGTGTACTCGGCGGCCGCGACGAGGTCTTCGGGCTTGGTGACGTCGGTCTTGATGCCCTTGCAGCCCAGTTCCTTAACGGTGGCCGCCAGAACGTCCTCTTCGATGTCGCCGATGACGACGTTCATGCCTTCCTCGAGGAAGTGTTCGGCGATGCCGCGGCCGATGCCGGAGGCTCCTCCGGTGATAAAGGCGGTCTTTCCCGTGAGGTCCGTGAATGCTGACATGTGATTCTCCTTAGCGATGTGTTGATGCAGTAGGGGTGGTGAGATGGGTCAGAAACCAGTCGCCGACGAGGGCGTTGCGTTCGGCTGCATGGTTGTAGAGGTTGTGCTGGCCGTCGGGCCAAGTCTGCAGCCGGGACGCCGGGTGGGTTGCCTGCGCCAGGAACGGTTCCTGCGCGATGGACGGAGCCAGGGGGTCCTGACCTCCGTTGAGCACCAGGCAGGGGACGCGGATTTGTGCAGTCTCTTCCCCGGGTTCGGGGGGAAACTGCAATTGGGTTAGCTCCTGGTCCATCCGGTTAATGTCGTCGGTGCCGAGGAACGCTCCGAGCTGTTCCCGGGCCGAGGGCCCGGACGGCACCGAGATCACCGCCGGTCCACAGTTGATGACACAGGCAGCAACCCGCTTGTCACGCGCGGTCACGTGCGCGGCGATGAGACCGCCGAAACTGTTGCCCAGGATGCCGATCCTTCCTGGCAGTCCGAGCGCCTCGGTGGCGACATCCACGAACGTGCCGAACCCACCGATCGACTCCCGGGACCCGTAGAGCCGGTGCTTCAGTCGCGACCGTCCTTGTCCTGGCCCTTCCACCAGCAGGCACGCCAGGCCGCGGTCCACCAGGGCCTCGGCGACGGGCAGGTACGCCATGCCCCAGCCGCTCAGCCCACCCCACACGATCACCGTGGCGACCGGCTCGGCGTGCCGGGGCGTGAGCAGCCAGCCGTTCAGCTCACCGTGCTTGTAGGGAGTGGTGAACTCTCGAATCTCGGCCGGCCTCAAAGCGACAAGTTCGGCGATGGCCGCATCCAGCCGCTCGTAGTCGTCGGTCTTGTGCGCGGTGTCCCGGTCATGGGCCATCTGTGCGAAGGTGAACGCGGCGATCGCGTACCGTGCCGCGTCCAGTGCGGTGGCACGGAAGCCACGGGCCGTCGCCTGATCGCGGCGGTGGGCCTGCCGTTCGCCCAATTCCCGCGCCACGACGTGCCAGGGCTGGCCGTGGAGGGTCCTATCCAACAGTTCGCGGGCGTCGGCATGATCCATGCCGCAGTCGACCAGACGGGTGAAGGGCATGTCGCGGTGGAGCGCTTCTGCGCCCTGCCCCGCGCGCTCCACAGTCGCGGTATTCCTCACCGTCCCCGGCACCTCGTCAGGCATGCTGACTGAAGGCACGAGGCTCGCCCTGCACTGTCAGGTCCAGCCGTTGGCCCAAGTCGGCGATCACGGCCGGTAGCTCCTCGGCCGTCGCGGTGGCGTGCACCAGGTGGTCCGGTCGAATGACCAACGCCTGCGCCGCGTGTGCTTTCAGATAGTCGACGTAGGTGCTATCGACATCTTCGACGTCCACGTCGAGCACGTGGACTTGGGTTTTCAGGGTGGAGAGGATTGCCCGTTCGGGATCCCCCAGTTGGTCCAACGCCCCGGGCAGGGCGAGCAGACGGAACCCGGCCCCCAGCACGTCATCACCCCGCTGTGCCTGACCATCCCGGGCGAGCACTCCTTGCGGCGACATCTGTCCGGTCGGTGAGTCCTGGGAGGCCGACGGCAGCAGGGACCCTTCGATGCGGGGCAGGGTCAGCGGCGGCGGAGTCATTCCGGACATGAACGCCGCGTCCCGGGCAGCGGCTGCCTCCCGGTCGGTAGTGTTGGCGATCTTGCCCAACGCTATCGACATTTCAATCACGGCCGTGGCATGCGGCATCCGCTCTTCCTGATAGGTGTCCAACAGGGCCTGCGGGGCACGGCCCGTGGCAACCAAGTCCAGCTTCCACGCCAGGTTGGCCGCATCGCGGATCCCGGAGCAGGCCCCCTGGCCCAGATACGGGGGCGTGACGTGCGCGGCGTCACCGGCCAGGAAGACCCGACCCTGACGCCATTCATCAGCCGTGCGACCAACGAACGTATACGACAAGTGGCGGATGATCTTGAGATCCTTCGGCCCGAGGCCATGGGTGCGCTCCAGCCACTCCCACGCCGCCTCCGTCTTCTCAAACTGCGCGGCGTCCTCACCGGGCAGGACCGCGAACTCAAAGCGCTGCCGGTGCAGTCCGATGCCCATGAACATGTGCCCCCGGGCCGGGTCGCAGAACTGCTTCGCGCTGGTGAAGCTACCGTCATGCGGTCGGAGCCACTCAGTATCAATGTTGATCCACTGCTCGTGGAAATCGAAATCCTTGCGGCCGGTGCCCATGACCTCCCGGACCACGCTACGGTTCCCGTCAGCACCGATCAGGTAGTCGACGTCTAGCGACACCGCGGCTTCTTCGTTCGCAGCTTTCCCTTCCCAAGGAGCAATTCGCAGGTGCACCCCAGCCTCATCCTGGCTGTAGTCAATCAGTGCCCACCCCTGGCGGATCTCCACATTCGGCAAGGACCGGAGCCGCTCGTCGATAGCATCCTCAATGTCCGGCTGGTGAATGGAATTGCGGGCCGGGTAGCCCTGGTCACGTGTGATGGTCGGGACTTCCAGCAGAAGTTCGTTTTTCCCGTTGAACCACTCGTAACGGATCGGGGTTGAATCGGCAAGGGCCTTGTCGATGTCACAGATACCCTGCAGGATCCGCGCGGTCTCATCATCAATGTGTGTGAGCCGGGGCAGGCCATACAGCTTGGGCCACCGTTCAATGACGACGACCTCGTGACCGAGTTGGCCGAGGAGGGCAGCGGCGGACATGCCCGCCGGTCCATAACCGACCACGGCGATCTTGGCGGGGGCTGCGCTTGTGAGCACGGGAGACTCCTGACTAGTGTGCTTGATACGGAACAGCGACATGGTGTGAACCACGTCACTGACAATGTGAACATAAACTTACATTTCTATGCGCGATCTGTCAACGGATAATCTCTCCTCCATTTATTCGTTGACAACAACCCGGTACAAATGTATAAATTGGACTCACACAATCCGCCGTTCTTCCTGTGAGCATCGCTGACGGTGCGGATTGCCGGGACCCATGGTCGAGCCGCAGCGTACGGTCAGGCCGGGGCACCCCGGGCCCGAGCGAAACAGGGCGCAGCGAAGGAAGTAACCCCTACGTTGACCGGCCCTCCGCCGCGTCGGCGATCTTTTAGGCCAGCCGGGACGCACTCCTGTCGGCTGGCCATATCTAGGAAGGCACATACCTATGTTGAAGTTCGAGCACACGACCCTGGGACAGCGGGTCCTATTCGGCACCGGGCAGGCAGCCAAGCACGTGGCCGCCGAGATCTCCCGGCTGGGCGTGACCCGCCCGATGGTCATCGCCGGCGCCCCCGAGCGCGCCCTGGCCGAGGTTGCCACCGCCGAGATCGTCCCCGCCCTGTGGTGGGACGAGGTCATCCAGCACGTCCCGGCTGAGGTCGCCGAGAAGGCCCGGGCAGCGGCGGCCATCGAGTCCGTGGACGTCATCGTCTGCGTCGGCGGCGGCTCGACCACCGGCCTGGCCAAGGCCGTGGCCCTGACCACCGGGCTGCCGGTGATCGCCGTGCCCACCACCTACGCAGGTTCCGAGGCCACCAACGTGTGGGGACTGACCGAGGACCGCACCAAGACCACCGGCACAGACCCCCGGGTGCTGCCGACCACCGTGGTCTACGACGCGGACCTGTCCAAGACCCTGCCCGTGGGCCTGTCCGTGGCCTCCGGGCTGAACGGCATGGCCCACTGCGTCGACTCCCTCTGGGCCCCAAACGCCGACCCGATCAACCAGGCTCTGGCCCTGGAAGGGGCACGTGCGCTGGGCCTGGCCCTGCGGGGAATCGTGGCCAACCCCGACGATATGGACGCCCGCGAACAAGCCCTCTACGGGTGCTACCTGGCCGCAGTGTCCTTCGCCTCGGCCGGTTCCGGGCTGCACCACAAGATCTGCCACGTGCTCGGCGGCACCTTTGATCTGCCCCACGCCCAGACCCACGCCACCGTGCTGCCCTATGTGCTGGCGTTCAACGCCCCGGCCGTGCCCGAGCTGGCCGGCAGGCTGGCCATCGCCCTCGGCGGCGAAGCCTCCACGCACGACCCTGCCGACGCCGCGGTGGCCGCCCTGCGCGAGCTCTACTCGGCGGTGCAAGCGCCCGCCCGGCTGGCCGACTACGGGTTCACCGAGGCCGGGATCCCCGAAGCGGTCCAGCGCGTGGTCAAGGCGGCACCAGCGTCGAACCCCACGGCCGTCACCGAGCAGAACATCACGGCATTGCTGACCGAAGCACTCACCGGTGCCACCCCCATGGTAGCCACCACGCCTGCTCGCTAATCCACCCACCCAGAACCGAGGAGGATCCCATGACGGAGACCACCAGCACCGATTCGCCCGCTTTTCCCGCTGCCATTTCCACCCAACAGCAGGCGGTCGAGCAGACCCTGACGAACAACGTGCTCGCCTCCTTCGAGGACTGCACCGACCCGCGGCTGAAGCAACTCATGCAGTCCCTGGTTTCCCATCTGCACGCCTTCATCCGCGATGTCCGGCTCACCGAAGCCGAATGGAACACCGCGATCGAGTTCCTCACCCAGGTCGGGCACATCACCGATGACCGCCGCCAGGAATTCATCCTGCTCTCCGACATCCTCGGGGTCTCGATGCAGACCATCAACGTCAACAACGACGCATTAGGCAACGCCACCGAGGCCACCGTCTTCGGCCCCTTCTTCGTAGAGGACGCCCCCGAAATCCCGATCGGCGGGGACATTGCCGGAGGTGCTTCCGGCCAGCCCTGCTGGGTCGAGGGCACCGTGAAGGACACCGACGGCTCATCGATCCCGCATGTGCGGATCGAGGTCTGGGAGGCCGACGAAGACGGCTTCTACGACGTGCAGTACCCCGACAACCGGGTGACGGGGCGGGCCCACCTCTTCAGCGACGACCAGGGAAACTACCGCTTCTGGGGCCTGACCCCGACCCCGTACCCCATCCCCCACGACGGCCCCGTCGGGAAACTGCTCGAGGCCACTGGCCGGTCCCCCATGCGCGCCTCCCACCTGCACTTCATGGTCACGGCCGAGAACCACCGCACCCTGGTCACGCACATCTTCGTGCGCGGCGACGAGCTGCTGAAACACGACACCGTCTTCGGCGTCAAGGAGTCCCTCATCAAGGACTTCGCGCAACAGCCCGCCGGGACCCCCACCCCCGACGGCCGCGACCTGCTGGACGCGGTCTGGACCCGGGCCCGCTTCGACATCGTCCTCGCCCCCGCCAGCATCCTGTAACCACACTTCCTCCCCCTCTTCGTCGCGGCCACCCGACACCCGGCCCGCAGCGACGCCCTTTGCACCACCCACTTCACTGCAAGGAGAAGAAATCCATGAAGATCGGCATCATCGGGGCCACCGGCAAAGCCGGCTCGGCCGTGTTCCAGGAGTCCGTAACCCGCGGCCACGACACGGTCGCGATCGTGCGCGACCAGGCTCGGGCCACCGAAGTCCTGGGAGACCAGGCACCGGTCCTGAAGCGTGACGCCTTCGCGCTCACGGCCGAAGACCTGGCGGGATTCGATGTCGTGGTCGACGCCTTCGGCACGTCACCGGACCAAGCTCAAAAGCATGTGGACCTGGCCCGGCATCTGGTCGAATGTGCAGGACCGAAGCAGCCGCGACTGGTGTTCATCCTCGGCGCCGGCTCGCTGGTCACCGGCGAGGACCGCCACCTGTTCATCGAAGAGATCCGGAAGGCACCGGGCGCCGAGGCCTGGATAAGCATCCCGGAGCAACAGCTTCAGGAGCTGGCGTACCTGCGCACCATTGAGCACGTGAAATGGGTCGGCGCATCACCGCAAGCGACGTTCGCCCCGGGCAGGGCGAGCAAGCCGATGATTGGAGTGGACGAACTGCTGCTAGCGGCCGACGGTAAGTCCCACACCACGACCGGGACCATGGCCGTCGCCCTCCTCGATGAGATCGAGCAACCGAGGCATCACAACACCCGCTTCACTGTCGGTGACGCCTGAGCCACGCAGTCACGACGGTCGCCGGAAAACTCCGCTCATAGCGCCACATCCATGTCCCGCAGCCATCGACCTCGTTTGTGCCTCACTGCCCTGTTCGCATCGCACAGGGCAGTGGGGGATGCAAATGGCGGGCCCAGCTTCAAGCTGGGCCAAGTGTGCATCGACTGGTCGACTCCACCGCCCCGTCACCGGACGCTTCACCAGCAACACCTGGGCCCTGCCGGCTAAACAGGTTCCTTAGCGCCAACCGATGTTCCTTTATTGGTATCAGACCCCATGATTGGAACGGGCTAAAGGCCAGACGAAGGCCCGTCCCGGGCAGGGAATCGCCCTACCGTCGGATATTTCACTTTTTCACAAGCCACCCCTCTAATGCCCGGCTTCACGAACCCCCATGCCCCCGACTCCACTTCCCACGGTTCCAAGAGGCCCAGGCGCGTGCCGGCCTGTGGTCCAAGGCAACTGCAGTCTCCTGTGCCGGGCTGGCCGTCCTGGCCATCGCCGGATGTGCGCAGCTGCCCGGCAACACCGAGGACGCCGCCCAGGTTTCCCCGGCCGTGGAGGCCACGGCCCCGGTGATCGAGGGCCCGGAAGAGCTCGCGGTGAAGGTCATGAACGTGTTTGCCCGGCCCGATGAATCGGAACAGCGCTGGCACGCCGAGATACGCCCCTATCTGGAGAAGGAATACGCCCTCGAGGCAGAGTACATCGACCCGGCACGAATCCCGTTCGACAAGATCCTTTCCGGCCCCGTGCTGGAAGGCGACGCCCACAACCCGCAAATACTCACGGCCGGCTTCAAGCCCAACGCCGGCCACCTAGTACGTCGAGCTGCACGAGAATACCCCCCCCCGGCGGGGAGTGACTGGTCGGCGGCATCCACCAGACACCCTGAATCCCGGAATCACCGGCATTTCAACTAAAGCAATAAATTAAATAATTGATTGCATCAGAGAATGTAAACAACAGCGCTAAATTCACAAGCCGCCCCTAAACGCGCAATCCATTACTCCTCATACTCCATCTCCCAACGCATCATGGGGCAGTTTTCCCGACCCTGGACTCGTTTCACGGGTTCCCCGCGTTTTCCACCGCTTTGCTAAAACCAGAAGGGTCCAGGCGCCAGGGTTCGGCGACGGCGGTACGGACTTGGCGAGGGGGAAGCCGGTGTCCTCGCGGCTTAAGAACAGTGAATCGCGGATCCGGTCCAGCTCCAGAACGATCAACGAAGGCAGTCTTATGTTCCTGCACTGCAGGCTTGTTTATTCAATGACTATCCCGGTTGTCCCACGGAGTTATCTGGAACACACTTCGAGGGTACGTGAAGCTGCATCAGTGTCGAGGACATCCTCTGCGCCTGTTAGCGGGAAGGAACCTTCTCTTTTGCGTCGTTTCACGGACGGATGCCCCGCTTTCCCTGTTCATTTCTTCAGCCAGATGACCACCTATCCGAGGGGAGAAGAGACCATGTTGTGGCACCGAGCCACCTTAACTAGCACTCGCCAGTAGGCGTCTAATTCAAGCGCCCCGGGTAAAACACCCCGCCCAGACAAACTCCCGCAACTGAAAGCGTCTGACATCGATGGACTTACCGCTTCCCCGTGACTTGGGCTTCACTACAGACACGAGTTCGTACTCCACCACCAACACAAGCTGTTGGAGCGCGCCGCCGAGTCGTGATGCGCCAGGCTTCTCCACCGGTAACGTTCGCAAAGCACGCGGACGATGTCTGGGCCCTGGTGATCGGGTGACATGCAAGCCTGCCGCCGCGGTGACCTAGACCGTTCGGAAGAACTCTGAGCAACCCTCCTAACGGGCTAGGAACGGCGTACGGACTCGACGGATCTGCCCGTCGCCATATCGCCCCAAGTCACCGGGCGACCCAGCGCACTGCGGCGCGTTGCGCGACTTTGGCCAAGCGGCCGGTTGCTTTGAAGGGGCAAAAGCGCACCGTTTGGGGCCGCCGAGGGCTCCCCGACCGGAATCTACAGCCGACCGTTGGCATTACTGCAAAACGCAGACATCGTGCAGTGATCCTCTGGAGCCAACCCGGAGCCATTAATTGTCCAATTTCCAACTTTTCAGGAGTGTGACGCATTCCATGTCTGCATACGCTGACGCCTACGCACGAAGTATCGCCGACCCAGAGTCATTCTGGCTCGAGGCCGCAGAAGCAATCGACTGGTACGAAAAGCCCCAGCGCGCGCTTGACGACTCCGAGGCACCCTTCTTCGAATGGTTCCCTGATGGGGTACTCAACACCTGCTACAACGCCCTAGACAGACACGTCATCCAAGGGAACGGCGACCGGGATGCTCTCGTGTGGGATTCGGCGATGACGAATCCCACGAAGCACTATACGTATAGTGAACTCCTTGAGCAGGTCCGCCGGTTTGCAGGTGCTCTTCGTGACAGGGGCGTCCGCCGAGGAGACCGTGTGCTGATCTACCTGCCGATGGTTCCCGAAGCCGCGATCGCGATGCTGGCCTGCGCCCGGCTCGGCGCGGTTCATTCAGTAGTGTTTGGAGGATTTGCCGCTCCTGAATTAGCCGCGCGGATCGACGACGCAGAGCCCACAGTGATCGTGGCTGCATCCTGTGGTCTGGAACCGGGCCGGGTCGTGGAGTACATGCCGATCATCCGGGCCGCGTTGGACAGGACGCGTCATCGTCCCGATTGCACGATCATCCTGCAACGTGAGCAGTCCATGTCCGAGCTAGGGGAACATGAACTCGATTGGGATGAAGTGATTTCAGCTGCCGAACCCGCCGATTGCGAGCCGGTTAGGGCGACCGACCCGCTGTACATCCTCTACACCTCGGGAACCACGGGCAAGCCCAAAGGTGTCGTCCGCGACAACGGAGGCCACGCGGTGGCCTTGGCCTGGTCTCTGCCCAACATCTACAACGTTCACCCGGGCGATACGATGTGGGCAGCCTCAGACGTGGGATGGCAGGTCGGCCACACCTACACGGTGTATGGCCCACTCATCAGCGGTGCCACTACTGTCATGTTCGAGGGAAAGCCGGTCGGAAATCCCGACGCCGGTGCCTTTTGGCGCGTAATCGAGACTCATCAAGTCAAAGTGCTACTCACCGCACCGACAGCGATGCGGGCTATCAAACGGGTTGATCCAGACGCTATGTGTTTGGGTGGGTACGACATCAGTAGCCTGGAGACGCTGTTCTTGGCCGGAGAAAGGCTCGATCCGGACACCTACTACTGGGCCAGCAACGTCCTGGACGTTCCGGTCGTGGATCACTGGTGGCAGACAGAAACCGGATGGCCGGCTTGCGCGAATCTCCGGGGGCTCGAACCGATGCGCCTCAAGCCGGGGTCACCCTCGGTTCCGGTGCCTGGGTTCGATATTCGCGTGCTCTCGCCGGACGGCAACCCGGTGGCCCCCGGGACCGAGGGGATGCTGTGTATCAGATTGCCGCTACCGCCAGGCATGCTGACAACCCTATGGCAGGACCGGGAACGCTATCGCAAGGCATACCTGAATGAGTTCGACGGTTATTATCTTACCGGCGACAGCGGTCTGATCGATGAGGATGGATACGTATTTGTCATGGGTCGCACCGACGACGTCATTAATGTTGCTGGCCACCGATTGTCTACCGGCGTCATGGAAGCAGTGCTGGCTGCCCATCCGGCGGTCGCGGAGTGCGCGGTTATCGGAGTACGGGATGACTTGAAGGGGCAAATAGCTCGGGGCTTCGTGGTCTTGAAGTCCGGTGCCAGCATCAGCGAGGACCTCTTGCGTGAGCAGATCGTCGCCTCCGTCCGTGCGGAGGTCGGTCCGGTGGCGGCGTTTCGCGAGCTGTTCGTTGTGGAGGGTCTCCCCAAGACCCGCTCCGGGAAGATCTTGCGCCGCAGTATGCGTGCTATCGCGGAAGGGCGCGATGAGGCGCTGCCCGCCACCATCGAGAACCCTGAAATCCTGACGTCGCTATTTCCAATACTTCAAGGTAGACACGCAACCGGTGAACATTGATCGAACGAGACCTCCGGCTCCTCGGAGTGGCACAAGACCGACCGGCTCCGTCTGAGTGGCCTCCCACAATTTCAGGTTGCCGCAAAGCGCCAAAAGAGTGTACCTGTGGGCGAACTCCATCAGGAAAGTACTGGTCAGTGCAACAGAAAGTTAGAGGACGGATTGCACGATTTCGCTAGCCGAAGGCCCATTTAGCCGTGTTTTCTCGGTGAAAACTCCGGGGAGATTTTTCGGACGGCCGCTCACGGCAGCCATTGAATCAGTTACTGGAAGCAGAAACCAACGAGGCCGCAAGCGGACACTGGGCGAAACGGAGAGCCGCGAACTGCACCGCCTCCGGTGCACGCGCAAAAAAATACTAATAGAAACGCGAGGATAACTCTTGAAAACACGAATCGCCTTTATAGGACTTGGCCAAATGGGTGGTCCGATGGCAGCCAACCTAGCGGGGGGCGGGATATGAGGTCACAGGCTTTGACCTAGCAGTTTCGTCGCTTGATCAGGCCCGCGCCAATGGAATCAGGATTGCAGAATCCGCGGTAGCTGCCGTTGAGGCAGCTGACGTGGTTATCACTATGCTTCCAGCCGGGGGCCACGTGCTGGAACTTTACTCAGGAACAGCTGGTTCTGCTGGCTTGTTGTCGGTGGCCTCCCCTGGCGCCCTCTTCGTCGACTGTTCCACCATCGCCGTAGACGATGCCATGTCAGCGCACGAGATGGCGGCGTCAGCCGGCCACCGGTGTCTGGAGGCACCCGTTTCTGGCGGTGTTGTAGGTGCCGCTGCCGGCACTTTGACCTTCATGGTCCGGGGATCAAATTCTGACTTTGCTCAGGCCGGACCGCTTCTCGACGTGATGGGCAGTCTAAAGGTGTACTGCGGCGGTCCGGGGACCGGTCAGGCAGCCAAGATCTACAACAACATGATTTTAGGCATCTCCATGATCGCGGTGAGTGAAGCCTTTGTTTTGGGGGAAAGGCTTGGGGTGAGCAACGAGGCACTATTCGACGTGACTTCAAACGCGTCCGGACAATGTTGGGCGCTCACCTCCAAGTGCCCTGTACCAGGTCCGGTGCCCAACAGCCCGGCCAACCACGATTTCCGTCCTGGTTTCGCGAGTGCCCTGATGGCAAAAGACTTAGGCTTGGCGGCCAGTGCCTTGGCTTCCGCCGGACTTGAGGACGTCGGGTTGGGAGGCAGAGCAACTGAGATGTATCGCGATTTTGCCACGGCCGGAGGTGCTGAACAGGATTTTTCCGCAATCATCACCGTCGTTAGGGCCAATTCATCGGAATCAAACTTCGCTGATCAGCCCACCGCACCTGGGCTGGGTACTATGCAGAATTCTGCATAATCGCGGATTCTTCATAATGGGTACCGCATGACCATAAATTCGAGTGAACCGCAACGTGGTCTGACAGCTCCTTTCGCGGAAGCGTGGTCAAAAATCCGACAGGTCGGAATATAACCGCGAATTCATCGCTGGGGGATCCCAGTATTCGGATTCTTCGTTCAATGAACATCATCCTCCCGTAGAGAGGACCATGCATGGACTATGGAACGTAACCTCAATCGGAGTGACAGCCAAGGCCTCACTCCCTCCCGGAAGGCAATACGCGTGACTACTGAAACGAACAGGACAGCGGAACCGCGAGGTCCCCGCATCGTCATTCTGGGCGGCGGGATTGGAGGGCTCGCGGCAGCCGGCTTCCTGCACCGCGCCGGGCTGACCGCTACCGTCTACGAACAGGCGCCAGAGCTGGGTGCAGTCGGAGCAGGCCTGGTCGTCTCGCCCAACGCCGTACGTCTGATACGCCGGCTCGGGAGTATCGATGCCTTCCTGGAAACGGCAGTGCCACTGGATGTGGGATGGGAATTCCGCCGATGGGAGGACGGCTCAGTCCTGTCAGCAGAGCAGCTCACCGACAGGTGCGAGGAACTCTACGGCGAACGCACCTATGTGGCCCACCGCGCCGATCTTCTAGACGTCGTCAAAGCTGCGGTCCCGCCGGAGTGGCTGCACCTTGGCAAACGCTGCGTGGAAGTCCAGCCGAACGATACCGGCGCCAGGCTCATCTTTGATGATGGCAGCACCGTCGATGCAGACGTCCTCATCGGCGCCGACGGGGTCCACTCGGTGGTGAGAAACGCGATTGCCGGTCCCGGTTCTGCGGAGTATTCCGGCATGTGCGCCTACAGGGCCATCGTCCCCATGGAGGACGCCCCTGAGTTTGCACGGCGAGCATCTCAGACGTTGTGGATCGGCCCCGACCACCACCTGGTGCATTACCCGATATCCGGCGGCAGCGCAGTCAACATTGTGGCGTTCGGTCCTGCCGAAGACTTCACTGCCGAATCGTGGAGCACGAAGGCCACAGTCGATGAGCTGCTTGCCGAATTTGCTGGCTGGGATCCCCGGCTCACGGAACTAATCCAGGCAGCCGGCACGCCGGGACGCTGGGCACTGCTGGACCGTGAACCGTTGGCGCAATGGTCCTATGGCCGGATTACCCTGCTCGGCGATGCCGCCCATCCCATGTTCCCGTTCTTCGCACAAGGCGCCGCCCAGGCCATCGAAGACGGAGCCGCCCTCGCACAGTGCCTGTCCGATGATCCCGAGGATCCGGCCCGGGCGTTGCGAACCTATGAACAGGTCCGCATCGGGCGAAGCACAAAAATTCAGCTGCTCAGCCGCGCCCGTAAACACATCAATCACCTGCCCGACGGCCCTGAACAGCGGGAGCGCGACGGTGCCCTGGCCCAGGGCGATCCCCTGGTCAGCAACGGTTGGCTCTACGGCCACGACGCCGAACTCGCAGCACGGAAGTCCTTGGTCTGATGTTGACTTTTGTTCATGAAACCCTAGGCCAGCGGGTCCTCTTCGGCACAGGGGCGGCTGCGGCCAACCTCGCCTCGGAAGTGGCCCGACTCGGAGCGAAGCGCGTCATGATGATCGCCTCCGACTTCGAGACCGAGATGGCCCGCATGGTTGCCGCTGACATTGAGGTGGCGCTGTGGCACCACGATGTGATGATGCACGTGCCCATCGAAACGGCCGAGAAGGCTCGCGTCGCCGCGGCTGAGCAAGGCATCGACCTTCTGGTGTGTGTCGGTGGGGGCTCGACGACGGGACTGGCCAAGGCGGTCGCGATGACATCCCGCCTACCCATCATCGCTGTCCCCACCACGTATGCCGGGTCGGAAGCGACGAACGTGTGGGGCTTGACCGAAGCATCCCGGAAGACCACTGGCGTGGACGCCGCCGTCCTGCCTGTCACGATCATCTACGACGCGGCGCTGACTCTGTCTCTGCCCGTGGATCTATCAGTAGCATCAGGCCTAAACGGCATGGCGCATTGCATCGACTCCATGTGGGGCCCTCGCGTTGACCCGATAAACGCCGCCCTTGGCGCCGAAGGGATCCGTGCACTCAGCCAGGGCCTGCCGCTGATCACCGGGGACCCATCCGGGACGGAGGGGCGCGAACAGGCCCTCTACGGCGCTTACCTGTCGGCTGTTGCGTTCACCTCCGCCGGGTCCGGGCTGCATCACAAGCTCTGCCACGTCTTGGGCGGAACTTTCAACCTCCCGCATGCCCAGACCCACGCCACGGTGCTCCCCTACGTCTTGGCGTTCAACGCGCCATACGCGCCCGAGGCCGAGGCCCGCATTGCCGCAGCCTTTGGCACCGCTAAGGCACTGACCGGTCTTCAGGAGCTGCGCAAACGCTTGGACGCGCCCAAGGCGCTGGCGGACTACGGATTCACGGCCGACGGGATCGCAAAAGCCGTCTCCATCGTCCTCCCCGCCGTGCCGGCTTCCAATCCGCGTCCGGTCGCCACCGAAAACCTCACCCGGCTCCTGCAGGCGGCCCTGACCGGCGAAGACCCGGCCGTCCTGCTGGACTGATCCTCACTGACGCCTCATCAAGCCGGCAGAGTCGCCCCCTCATCGATTACAGGAGAACAGCATGTCCGAAACCACCCACGCCGGAAACGGCATCAGCACTGAGCAGGCCGGGGTCGAACAGGAACTCGTGGACACCGTCCTCGCGTCCTTCGACAAAGCCGAAGACCCGCGCCTGATGGAGGTGATGCAGGCCCTGACCCGGCACCTGCACAACTTCCTCCGCGAGGTCCGCCTCACCGAGGCCGAATGGAACACCGGGATCGATTTCCTGACAGCCGCCGGCCACATCACCGATGACAAACGCCAGGAATTCGTGCTACTTTCGGACGTCCTGGGCGCCTCCATGCAGACCATCGCCATGAACAACCAAGCGTACAAAGGGGCCACCGAGGCCACGGTGTTCGGACCGTTCTTCCTCGAAGACGCCCCCGAAATCCCCCTCGGCGGCGACATCGCCGGCGCCGCCGCCGGCCAGCCCTGCTGGGTAGAAGGCACCGTCACCGACACCTCCGGCAACCCTGTTCCGGGAGCCCGGATCGAAGTCTGGGAAGCCGACGAAGACGGCTTCTACGACGTCCAGTACAGCGACAGCCGCATCGCCGGCAGAGCGCACCTGTTCACCGCCGAAGACGGCTCGTACGCGTTCTGGGGGCTCACGCCCACCCCGTACCCCATCCCCCATGACGGTCCGGTTGGTAAAATGCTCAAGGCCGTCGGCCGCTCTCCCATACGGGCGTCCCATCTGCATTTCATGGTCACGGCTGAAGGCCTGCGCCCCCTCGTGACGCACATCTTCGTCGAGGGAGACCCACAGATCGAGATTGGCGACTCCGTGTTCGGCGTCAAAAACTCGCTGATCAAGAAATTCGAAACACAGCCCGTCGGCACCCCCACTCCTGACGGCCGGGATGTTCACAGCCAGTCCTGGGCACGCACACGCTTTGACATTGTCCTTGCCCCCGGTTCTGATCTGAGATGAGAATACTCAGCCCATCGCGTCATGGGGGGGATCCGGGCAGGGTGTCCGACCCCACCCACTCCTTCGCTGTTCTGTTCTGTGGCCTTGAAACAGGTCGTAGAAGAGCAACGTCTTACCTGCCTTCATGCAGGCGACCTGTATAGCCGTGAACGTCGTCTCCGAACCGACGGGTTTGTTCCTGTGGCCAATCTAAACAGGCGTGCGGCCAGCGATCTTCGTAGGGATATCAGGGTCACGGGACACCTCTGCTTTCACTGACACCACTCCGGTGAGGGGGAAAGGCAGCAGCACGGTCCAGATCTGGGTGGGTAGCTCGGTGGTACCCGGGTGCTGGTCCAGGACGTGGGCCAGGGAGGCGGGATGAAAACGCCTGAATCGGTGCACGGCTTTGTCCGGATTGCGCAGCAACCCTTTGCGGCGACCGCGGATGTTCCCATTCGCAGGTCCAACTATCCTCGTGGATGTTTCACTTACGTCGCCAGCCTACATGGAGGAGCTGTTCGGCCCGGTGCTGGTAGTGATGCCGGCCGACAGCCTCGATGAAGCCATCGCTCTGATCCGAGACCACCGATATGGCAACGGTGCGTCGATCGTGACCAACGACGCTGCCGCGGTGAACCAGTTCGAGCGAGAAGTAACCGCAGGCATGCTCGGCCTCAACGTCGCGATACCTGTCCCCGTCGCGGGCTACGCTGTGCAAGAGTGGAAAGACTCGGTGTTTGGCGTCACCGGCCTCAACAACGCATCTTGGTCCTTTTACACCCGCCCCAAATATGTGACCAGCCGCTGGGAGAACAGCTCGGGCACTGACTTCGGTTTCAATCCGAACTTATAGCCATGGTTATGGACCGATCTTCGGCCGACAACCGCCCACAAAAAACAGAAAGGTGGACTGATCGTGTGAAGGCGATCCTAATAAAACCGACCCAGGGAATCTCTACCCTGGAGCTCGCCGAAATCGATCCTCCGGTGCTAAGTCCTGCAGACATCCGAATCCGGGTCCACGCAGCGTCGGTGAACCGAGCCGATCTCCTCACGCGTTCCGGAGCCCATATCCCATCGACGACAGCAGGACCGCCGGTCGCCGGGCTAGACGCTGCGGGCGAGGTTATCGAGGTAGGCGCTGACGTAACCTCCTTCAAGTGCGGTGATCGCATCATGGCTATGGTCGCTGGCGGGTTGGCCGAGGAAGTCGTTCTACCCGCCGCAATGGCCATAACCGTGCCATCGGCGTGGTCGTGGGTTGAGGGTGCTGCGGCAGTGCTCGGCTTGATGACCGAGTTCAACGCGCTTGCCGTTGCCGGACACATGACAGCAGGTGATACCGTCGTCGTGCACGCCGCCACAAGTGGCGTCGGCACCCAAGCGGTTCAGTTGGCCCGCGAACTTGGTGCTGCTGTGGTTATCGGCACGTCCCGGTCGCCACGCCCAGTTGGGCCGCTAAAGGAGTTGGGGCTCGACCACCTTATAGTCACCTCCGAGAACGACTTCGACGAGGAGATCCTGAGAATAACCGACGGCGTTGGAGCTGATGTGATATTGGATCACGTCGGCGGACCGTACCTCGCGAGCAATATAAGGGCTGCTGCAGTGCGCGGCAGGATTGTTGGCGTCGGCCGTCTTGGCGGGTCCGAGGGAATCCTCGACATGGAAGAGCTTGCTCGAAAACGGCTCGAGATCATCGGCACAACCTTTCGAACGCGAACGCCCGAGGAGAAGATCCAAGTGGTCCGGGATCTATGCGCAGGTGTCAACCTGGATGACGCTGCAGATCGGCTGCGCCCAGTCGTAGATCAGATCTTTCCGTGGACCAGGGCACTGGAGGCACAAGAAGCCCTCAACGCAAGCGACCACATCGGAAAGATTGTGCTTCAGGTCCAGTAAGCAGGACTTGAACTAAATCCACGGAATCACGAATGCAGCTCAGCGCCAGATTACTTGGAACTTCGACAGGATTTCGACTGACGAAAGAAATGCGCTCCTAGGCCGAAGCTATGCAAGGGATTTGCCTCGGAACCGCATGGTTCCGGGGCAAATCCCCATTTTTAGGGACATGCATGTAGTCATCAACACCTCCCGCCGAACCAACAAGGCCAGCATCGAGGTCACCTACCAATTCGCCCTGATACGCCGCACCTTCCGCGAAGACGTAAAGTCCGGCACGAGACCCTAGGCAACATCTCCTACCTGCCCGACTACGCCATCCTGAACCTGCAGGCCTCCCTGAACGGCAAGACCATGGTGGACGCCGACGCTCGGATGCAGGTCCTGCGCACCCTGCCCCACGGCCACATCGACGCGATCACCACCATGGCCCGCGGCCTGCGCTTCGAATCCCTCCTCGGACCCACCTGCCGGAACCGCGACCTCATCATGGGGCTGCTGGCCGCCCGCATCTGCAAGCCGACCTCGAAGCTCGCCACCCTGAACTGGTTCACCAACACCACCCTGGGCGTGGACCTCGGCCCGGTCAGCACCGACGAGCTCTACGCCGCCATGGACTGGCTAGCCGGGCAGCAGCCCCGCATCGAAAAGCAGCTCGCCCGCACCCACCTCGGACCCGAACACAACCCCGGGGGCCTGGCCCTCTTCGACCTGTCCTCCTCGTGGGTCACCGGAACCCACAACCCCCTCGCAAAATTCGGGTACTCCCGGGACAGGAAGCGCGGCTGCGAACAGATCGAATACGGCATGCTCGCCACCCGCGCCGGACTGCCCATCGCGGTGCGCGTCTTCCCCGGAAACACCGCCGACCCGACCGCATTCATCCACATCGCCGAAGAAATCCAGGAGCTCTCCGGCGTCCCGGACCTGGCCATGGTCGCGGGCCCCGGCATGATCACCAACGCCCGGGTCGAGGACCTGAAAAAAGACACGGATCTCGCGTGGGTCACCGCGCTGCGCAACACCGACATCCAGCAGCTCGCCGAGGACGACGGACCGCCGCAGATGAGCCTGTTCGACGAACAGAGCCTCGCCGAAATCACCCACCCGAAATACCCCGGCGAACGGCTCATCGCCTGCCGCAACCCCGCCCTGGCCGCCAAGCGAGCCCACAAACGCACCGCCTTGCTCGAATCGACCGAGGTAATGCTCGAAGCCGTCAAGAAGTCCGCGGACGCCGGTCGGCTCAAGGGTGCCGGGCAGATCGGGGTGAAGGTCGGCAAGGTCGCCGGCAAATACAACATGGCCAAGCACTTCGACTTCACGTTCACCGACACCACATTCACCTACGAACGCAATCAGGAATCCATCCGCCGCGAGGCCGACCTGGACGGCATCTATGTCATCCGCACCAACCTCCCCGACACTGCCATGGACGCCCCCGAGGCGGTGCTCACCTACAAGTCCTTGGCCAATGTCGAGAAGATCTTCAAGACCCTCAAGACCCGTAACCTGGGCATCCGCCCCATTGGCCCCTACACCGAAAACCGGACCCGCGCCCACGTTTTCCGATGCATGCTCGCCGCCCATCTCACCTGGCACCTGCGCACCGCCCTCGCACCACTGACGTTCACCGACTAGAACCGCCCCGTCCCCCGAGAAGCCGGTCGCCAAGGTCGACCGCTCCGCCGCCGCGGCCCACAAGACCAGCACCCGGAAAACCGGGGACGGAACCACCGCCACCAGCTACCAAGAACTCCTGTCCCACCTGGCCACCAGGACCCGGAACACCACCAGCGTCCCGGGCACCGAGAAGACCTTCGAACTGCTGTCCCTGCCCACGCCCCGCCAACAGCGGGCCATGGACCTCATCGACCAGCACACCCGAAACCACAGAAAGTAGCCAGAGAACCGGAAGCAAAAACGCCAGGATCCCCGACAATCCGGGGATCCTGGCGTTCTGTTCAACGTAACTTCTCTAATCGACGCGACGTGCAGATTCCCGGACGAGGGGGCCGAAGGCCTTTGCCTCGATCGGGAACTTGCGTCTAGTGCTGGGTGTCGATCGCCGGGATTGTGATGTAAGAGAGCCGCTCGGGGCCGGAGTGGATGATATGGGTGCCGTGGTTGTCCGCGGGCGGGTTCATGCCAGCCTCACGCCCTGCACGCAAACCGCCCGCCTCAGTCGATTCGAGATCCATGCCAGTGCCCCGGACGTTCCAGCCGGCCACGGTCAACCGCAGTTGCTGACCGGGTTCGAAGTGGTAGGCCCGAGGCGTGAGGCCGATGTCGATCGGGACGACCTCTCCCGGGGTCAACTTCTTGGCTTGCGTGAATGCGTGTACGGGAAGGAAGTCTGTCGAGAGCGCCGGATCGAGCTCGCGCATGGATACCCGTAGGCGCCCCGGTGCGCCGGGGGGCGAGATGGGGTATGCGTCGGCGTGCTCGCGGTGCGGCGCGAGCACGTTGCCTTCGGCATCCAGCTTTTCCACGAGGAGGAAAAGGTCCATGTCCTCGGCATCCTGTGCCTCGACCCAGAGGCGTACTGACATGTAGCCGACGAGTGTCAGGGCCTCGGTGAGGGGGAGAGTGAACGTGGTGGATCCGTCCACACCGGCATAGCTGGATGTTGACGGCTGCTCGGGCGGAGCTGCGGAGAGGAGCCCGCTGCCGGCATGGAGATAGAGCTTCTCGTAGCGGGTCTCCGGGACGGGCCACTCGGCGAACGGCACGTCGACGAGATCCTCGCCGCCTGCGTTGATGATGCACGCCCGGACCCGAGGGGTCTCCTGCCAGCCGTTGTCGATGCCCTTCAGATAGTGGTCGAAGAACCGCAGGACGTCTTGCTGGTAGTAGTCGCTGTACTGGTCGTACCACTCCTGTGTGTTGTTGATCCGCAACCACTTCTCGCTCGAACCCAGTCGCCGGAACGCCTCGGGCCCCCCCATCGAGTGCAGCCCGGTGACACCGTCAACGACAACATAGGCCGGAACGGTGAGGTCGGACAGATCGGGGGTCTTATCCTGCCAGTAGTCGTTGAGTTTGCCCTCGCGCATCGTCATGTCCCCGATCTTCTCGATCGCGCTTGTGTCGCCGGGGATCATGAAGGGAAGGAACCCAAAAAAGCCCGGGTCCGGGATGCCACCCCAACGCAGGTGGGTGCGGAAGGGGTCGTAGATTCCGTTCCATGGGGCGATGGCCGCGAGGTGTGGTGGCTTCGTGGCGGCGATGCCCCACTGTGTGAACGCGAGCCACGAGGCGCCGTAGAGGGCGACCTTGGTGTTGCTCCAGGGCTGCTTGGCCACCCATTCGATGACCTCGTAGCCGTCGTTCGCATCCACCGAACCCCAGTACTGAATGTCGCCACCAGACTTGCCTGCTCCACGGACGTCGGGGTTAACCAGGGCGTAGCCCTTGTCCAGCCAGAAGGCGCCGTCGGCGCCCTCGAACTTCCCCAAGCCCGAGAAGTTCTCCCGCGGTACCCCCCAGGGCGGTTCGGTAGGGAGCGACTTGCCGTAGGCGCTCCAGCTGATGATGGCAGGTAGGTTGGTGTCCTGATCAGCTGGTCTGAGGATGTCAGTGTAGATCACCACACCGTCGCGCAGGGTGATCGGGATGTCTTGCTCCCAGACCACGTCACAGGGCAGGGGCTTCCCACCTTCGATGAGCACCGAGCCGGCTTCCAGGTACCTGGTCTCTCGACCGACCTTGTACCCCTCGGGCAAGGGCGCGGCAGGTCCGAACTCGACGTCCCACTCGGCTGGGTAATCCGACGGTCTCGCGTCGTTGCGGGTTGCGGGGATCATTTCTCCTACTTCCTGAACTGATTGGTGGATTCCTTGGACTGATGGTGCTGGTCTACATGGGCCCGCCGCAGCGACCTCGTGCGTTAGCGCACTCGGTCGGTGTGACGGCGGCGTGAGTTTTACGGCTCAGCTGGCAGCTGAGAGATCCAGTCGATGACGGGTCTGACGATGGCTGCTCTCCCGACAACGTTGTGATGATGCACCGGTTGCATCAGATCATGTCGTTGCCGCTGGCAGTGAAGGGAGGGATGCGCTGGTAGACGTCCCAGTGCTCGACCAGCTTGCCATCAGCGATGCGGAAGATATCCATGAACACGTGTCTCAATGACTCTGGGTCGACGGGATCGGGCTCGTCGGACCAGTGGAATCCGGTGGTCTCGGCTTGCACCCAAACAAGGTCGTCCTCGGCCGACATCCTGCGGACGGTAAGGGTGAATCCCTTGCACATGCTGACGTTGCGGCCGAATTCCAGGAAGCCCTCACGTCCGTTAACGAGCCGCGGATTGTGTTGCGTGTAGTTCTCGGCGTCGCAGTACGTGTCGAACGCGACTTCGGGTCCCTGACTCACAAGCGTGTCCATGAACGACTGCACCAGCCTCTTGTTGTCTTCAATGTTGCTCACAGCGCAGCCTTCCTCAGTTTGATTGACCCACCCGCAGGTGGTGTGTAGTGGGTGCCTAGCGCGTAGTCGGTGACTCTTCCCGCGGGCGCCATTGTTACAGCCCAGCTGGCAGCTGGGAGATCCAGTCGATGACGGGTCTGACAGTCTCGTGCGCGTTGACCTCAAATATCAGTCCGTGGCCGTTTCCGACGATGCCGGAATCCTGCAGGTCGACCCAGATTGCCTTCGCTCCTGCCGTGCTGAGGAAGTCCACCGTCGCAGGGGCGAAATCCCTGAACGGTGAGGCACTGGCCGTGAAGACCGCGATGGGTTTGTCGGTGAAGGATGGAATCTGAAGGTCGGATTGTGAGGCATCACGGACGTCTTCGGCCTGCTGGAATTCGCGGGCGAAGGTGATTGGGGCGGTGGTCAATCCCCAGGCGAGTGCACCGAAAGGGAACTCGGCGAAGGGAGGCCCCATGGGCTCGATCGCTGCCACCGCGACGACGTTGTCCGGCGCCTTGTCCGTAACTAGCCATCCCGCTGGCCCACCAGCCGAATGCGTCACCAACACCGCGGGCCCGATGAGCTCGAGCAGAGACACGATGCGCGTGGCATCGAGCTGTTGCGACGCCGCCAGGTCAGCGGGCAGAGGACCCAGCCCGGCGAGCAGTTGGTCCAGCTCCCGCCCTCCGATCTCTCGGCTGTAGGGCCATTGGGTATGCTCTGCGGCCCGGGCGGGCGGAGCGAAGAGCCCGATAGCTGCTTCGTACGGGAAGGCGGCACCCATCGGACCGATTGCCTCGGGGTTGTACGGCGATCGTCCCATTCCGGGTCGGTCGACCACGTAGGTGGCAAAGCCAGCTGCGACGAAGTGGGCTGCCCATCCCGGTTTGCCATCCAGAGTGAACAGCCACTCCGAACCCTGCCCGCCACCGCCATGCACGAGGACCACCGGGTGAGGCTGAGTGACTATCTCGGGAGCCTCCCAGGTGACATACATGGGGCCACGCTGCACTGTGCCGTGGTCTGTGGCGACGGTGTCCCCGGGGACCCAGAATTGGCCGCGCCGGGATTTGATGAGTGGGCTGTCTGCCAGGTGGGGTGCGGTTGGCGAAGTCATCAGAGACCGGACTTATTGTCGGTGGGCTCGTCGGCGGTCATGCCGAAGCCCATCGGGCACCCTGCCGACGACGTGCCGCTGCCCTGCTCCGTCTTGGCACCGGCGCTGATGGACGAACGCATGATGGGACCCAGTTTCTTGCCCTGTTCCTGCGCTTTGCGCAAGATCTTCTCGACAGCAGATTCCTTCGGTGAGGGCATCAGTTGTGTGCCGACGAGAACGACGCGCATATAGTTCTTGGCAACCGCTCGCCAGAACGGGGTCGGCTTCTGGATGCCGTTGCACTCGAACTGTCCCTCGTGCCAGAAAGTGCTCACCAGGGCATCGGCGAGGGGACGAGGAAGAAGCTTGTTACGCTGTGCATACTTGTCCAGCACCGCTTGGTGACAGGCCTTCGTATTTGCGTCCGAGGTCCACGGCTGGGACTCATACTCATGGACGAAAGCGACGAAGTCTTCGAAGGTCTGGAGCTGGGGCATGACATTGCTCAGCGGCCCACCATCAATGTAAGTGAAGGACTCTGCTAGCTTGCGTCCCCACACAGCGCGGGCCTCACGCTCCTTTGCGTCGATTTTCGGCAGGCCCAGATAGTCTTCGGCGAGAATCGAGAGGCCCGCGACTTCCCAGGCGATGACATAGATCCACAACGGCAGATCGTCGAACGCAGAAGGGTAGATCTTCTGATACTTGGCGTGCAGCGCATTGATGATGTCCACCGAACGCTTGGTCTCCGGCGAGTCGGGGCCGAACTCGTTCCACACCAAGAAGTGGTCAGTGGTGTCATCGAAGCGGTTGTTGGCTGTGGTGACCAACTTGCCGGTGCCTTCACGGTTGATCGCCACGGCGCTGTGCCCGGTGGTGGCACGACACATGATCGATGTGAACGCCCAGTCCAAGATGAAATCGTTGACGTGGAAAAGCGTGCCCAGCTTGACGATCTCGGTGTAGTCCCGCTGCGGATCCAGCGTCGCGATACGACGCTTGATCCAGCGTGGGCCTTTGCGGACCTCGGTTGGCGGGTTGAGGGGTTTCAAGGCTGTGAGTGTCATTTTTTATCCCTTCGTGAAGTGCATTCGGCAAGTGGTGAGTTGGTGAGGTGCGTCGTAAGTGCACGGGGGCAAGGTCGGGCTAGATCGGGTAGTGTCGATCCCCGGTTTGGATGGTGATCCAGCGCAGTTCGGTGAACTCCTCGAGGGAGGCCTTCGAACCGAACCGGCCCCATCCGCTGGCACCGACACCTCCGAAGGGCATTTGAGGTTCGTCATGGACGGTGGGTCCGTTGATGTGGCAGATACCCGAACGAATCTGCTGGGCGACTTGCAACCCGGTGCTGGTGTTCTCTGTGAAGACCGCGGCGGAGAGCCCGTATTGGCTGTCGTTCGCGCTTGCGATTGCCGCCTCAACGCCGTCGACTTCGATGATGGACACGACAGGTCCAAAGGATTCCTCGGCGTAGATGCGCATCTCGCTGGTGACGCCTCGCAGCACAGTGGGCCGGACGTAGAGGCCTTCGTAGGTGCCGCCACAGACAACACTTGCGCCCTTGGCCTTGGCATCTTCGATCAAGCCGATGACATGGTCACGTGCGCCGGCGTGGACCAACGGTCCAAGTTGCGAGCTAGGATCTTCCGGAGCCCCGACGGTCAGACGTGAGGCGCGGGCAACGAGCTTGTCGGTGAACGCGTTGGCGACCGCGGTGTCCACGATCAGGCGCTCAGTGGACATGCAGATTTCACCTTGATTCATGAAGGCCCCGAAGTTGGCTGCCGCGGCGGCTTTCTCAAGGTCTGCGTCGGCGAGAACCACCATCGGCGCCTTCCCTCCGAGCTCGAGCACCACGCGCTTGAGGTGGCGGCCAGCGATCTCACCGATGACTCGCCCAATCTTCGTGGAACCGGTGAAATTCACCCTCGCCGTGGACGGGTGTGAGATCAGTGCCTCGACCACCTCGGCGGCATCTTCCGGGGCGTTCGAAATCAAATTGATCACCCCGGCCGGCACACCTGCGTCGATGAAGGTCCGCACGATCATGGCCTGAGTCAGCGGTGCCTGCTCCGAGGCCTTGAGTACTACGGTGTTGCCGAATGCCAGCGGCATGACGACGGCTCGCACCCCGAGGATCAGGGGCGCATTCCACGGAGCGATTCCGATCACGACGCCAGCTGGCTGGCGGACACCCATGGCGAACAGCCCAGGGACATCGGAAGGAATCGTGTCTCCGATCATCGCGTAGGTCTGTGCTGCTGCCTCCTGCACCATCCCGGTCGCGACGTGAACATTGAATCCGGCCCACGGAGCCGTCGCGCCGATCTCCCGTCCCATCAACGGAACGAGCTCATTGGCACGCTCCTCCAACAACGCAGCCGCACGCTGCAGGATCGCTCGACGTTCGCCCGGGGACACCGCGGTCCACTCGGGCAGCGCCAAGGCGGCAGCGTCGACGGCTCCGCGGGCGTCGGATACGGACGCGGCAGCGACGTGGGCAATCGGTTCGCCCGTAACTGCCTCGGTAGTGGTGAAATAACGACCCCCTTCTGGGGTGGTTTGCAGTCCACCGATGAAGAGGTCGGAAGTTATGATTTCCTGGCGGGTCGCAGAGTCCGACGTGATCGACGGCATCTAGATCTCCTCTCGTTGCTGCGGCGATGCAGCATCCTGTGTGAAAATGAGTATGTTTGAGACAACGCCATGGGGACAACGGCGATAGTCGTTGAATGAACATCTGGCAGTGGATGTCCAAGGGACGTTTTGCTTGCCGTTACCGCACACCAGCACGGGGACTCCAGCCCAGTCGCCGCGAGATTCCCAATCCAGAGGTCAATACCGAGGCTGCGATCGCTCGGGGGTTGACCGTCCCCGTCCGGAACACCACGGACAGCGCCGCGATGACACGTCCTTCAGCATCCATAATCCGTGTTGCCACCGAGTCCGCACCTGGTGAAGTCTCTTCACGAACCGTCGCCACGCCGGACTCCCGGCACTCGGCCAGCACCTGGCGCAGCTGGCCAGGGTCGGTGATGGTGTTCGCCGTTCGACGGCGTAGGCCCCCCTCGATGTAGCGGTCTATGAACTCCGGTTCGGTGTGGGCGAGCAATATTTTTCCGATACCCGAGCTGTGCAGCGGCAGGCGCCCGCCAACATGTGAGACGACACGGATCGCCTGCGGAGCAGATAGGCGCTCAACAACGACCGCTTCGTTCCCTTCGAGCACGGCCAGCTGTACGTGCTCTCGCACGGCAGTGCGGAGATCTTCCATGAATGGAAGGGCTGCTGTTCTCAGTGGCACGGTTCGTGGTGCGAGTGTTCCCAGCTGCCACAATCGGACACCGATCACGTAGCCGTCACGTTCTCGTTCAAGCACCCCGCCGACCACCAGCTCGTTGACCAAACGTCTGGTCGTTGCGTATGACACGCCGGTCGATCTGGATATGTCTGTCAGCGTGAGACGTGCGCGACCAGGTTGGAAGACGAAAAGCACTTCGAGTAGGCGCGAACTCACACTGCGCCCGGGCTGACTGCTTAGTGGCATATCTCTATCCTTCGAAGTGCTCGGTCACCATCGGCGCATTCGCTGCAACATGGCTGGTGGCGGCAAGTCGAATGGCCCCCAGCAGGTTTTCTTGAGGGGAAACTGCTTGATTTGTTGTGGCACGCAGTCCTGGGAAGCCGGCGGTGCGGTTGGCGGGACTATTGCCCTGCCTGGCACCGCCGGCCGTTCAGGATCGCTGGATGAGGTCAGGCGTTGTGGCTGACTGGCGTGAACAGCCGCTCGGGATGGTCGGCTCGGTGCGGAAAGTCATCGAATCGTCGATCGTCCGATTTAGCGCGGATTCTCAACCACCGGCACCTTGAGGTATGAAAGGTATCCCGGCCCGGTATGGATGATGTGATTGCCGCTGTTCTCCGCACGTGGGGTTTCGGCGGACAACCGGGCCCCGAGCAGTGCCTTGTCCGTCAGAGCGTGAGCGTCGACACCGGTACCGCGGACGTTGTAGCCGGCCACGGTCAACCGCAGCTGCTGGCCAGCCTCCACGAAGTACGACCTTGGCGTGAGGCCGATGTCGACCGGGACGATTTGTCCAGGAGCCAACTTCTGGTGGCGGCGGAACGCCTGTACCGGCACGAAGTCGGTCGAAAGCTCCGCATCGAGCTCGCGTAGCGACACCCGCAGGCGCCCCGGGGCCCCGGGAGGTGAGACGGGGTAGGCGTCGGCGAATTCCCGATGCGGGGCGAGCAGGTTCCCGTCGGCGTCGAGCTTTTCGACGAGGAGGAACAAGTCCATGTCCTCGGCATCCTGCGCCTCGACCCACAACCTCGCGGACATATACCCAAGCAGGGTCGTGTCCTGGTCAAACTTGATCGTGAACGTGGCCGCACCATCCACACCGGGGTAGCTGACCGATGAAACGTCCGCAGGCGGGGCCGTTGACAAACTCTCGGTGCCGGCGTCTAGATACAGTTCGTTGTAGCGTGTTTCATTCACCGGCCACTGCGTGTACGGCACGTCCACGAAGTCCTCACCGCCTGCATTGATGATGCACGCCCGAACCCGAGGAGTTTCCTCCCAACCGTTGTCGATATCCTTCAGGTATCGGTCGAAGAACCGCAAGACATCTTCCTGGTAGTAAAGGGTGTACTGGTCGTTCCATTCATGGGTGTTGTTGATCCGGAACCACTTGTTCTCTGAGCCCAGGCGCCGGAACGCTTCGGAGGCACCGAAAGAATGCAGCCCCGTGATCCCGTCCATGACGACATAGGCCGGAACCGTGACATCCGAAAGGTCCGGGGTCTTATCCTCCCAGTACTCGTTCAGCAGCGGCTCCCGGAGGCTCATGTCTCCGATCCGCTCGATGGAACTGGTATCACCGGGAACCATAAAGGGAACGAAGTCGAAGAACCCGGGATCGGGAATGCCTCCCCACAGCATATGACTGCGATAGATGTCGTACATTCCGTTCCAGGGCGCGATCGCCGCGAGATGCGGAGGCTTCGTGGCCGCAATGCCCCACTGCGACATCGCCAGCCACGACGCCCCATAAAATGCGACCTTACCGCTGCTCCACGACTGCTCTGCCGCCCACTCCACGACGTCGTAGCCATCGTTGGATTCGACAGAACCCCAGAAATGGATGTCACCGCCAGACTTACCAACTCCGCGAGCATCCGGATTTACAAGGGCATACCCGTGATCCAACCAGAAGGCGGCATCCGCGCCCTCGAACTTCCCCAAACCCGAGAAGTTCTCCGTCGGCACCCCCCAGGGCACGGCGGGGAACCCAGGCAACGACTTTCCATAGGGGCTCCAGTTGACGATGGCTGGCAGGTCCTTGTCCTGATCTGCCGGGCGCAGCACATCGGTATAGATCACCACTCCATCGCGCAGCGTTACCGGGATGTCATGCTCCCAGACGACATCGCATGGCAGCGGCTTACCTCCGGGGATGAATACCGTCCCTGCCTCCAGGCGCGTCGTCTCACGACCGACCTGATACCCCTCCGGGAGCGGTGTCGCAGGCCCAAACTCGACCTTCCATTCCGCCGGGTACGCCGAAGGCCGTTCCCCGTCTTGACGCTTGACACTCGCGGTTGCATCTTCGCGAACCAAATTATTCATCTCTCCTGCTTTCGTATTTACGGACCTCAACGAAACCAACTTGCCCAATCGGTACAAAAACTCACCAGGTCTGCGACCGGGACGGATGTGGGGATTTGCACCTATCGGTGCCCACTGCGCCTCTTCTGTCGAGTTTGTGCCGAGGAGTTGCTAGTCAAACTACATTGATTAACTGGTCCGGTTCTTGCGCCGATTGCGCAAGATATGTTCCAAGTCACATTTGCGCATGCGACTTCGGCGCAAGTCGCCCGCCCCGGCTCAACTGAATAGAATTCTGGATCTGCCGTTGAGCGTCGCATCGTTTGGTGATGCATCGGCATCATGGGTGACGATGATGCTGCCTTGTTCCAAAAGCTCATCGGCGGCGTCAGCGTGACGACCGCACCCGCGGTCCCGACCGGCGGGCAGTCCTTGCCGCAACCCTGTCGTCGGGGCGCCGTTGCCGTGCCGGCCGGTTCGAAAAAGGCTGATCCGTTCCCCGACCATGCCGGTTCCACCCGCAGCGGCTCCTTCCCCCGGTGGTGGGCATGGACACCGGACCATAAAAGCGGAGCGCGCACGATGATGATCTTGGGCGGCCCCGAGCAGAGTGCGGCGGCATTGCTATCAGGCGGAATACCGTGCCCGGACTGTTCGGCACGGCTACGCGCCCATGACAACGCCCACACGCGTACCATGCGGGGCCCGGGCGATGAGCGGCTGACGGTGCAGCCACGGCGAGCCCACTGTGCTGGCTATGGACGCACCCGGGTACTGTTGCCGGCCGCGTTGCCTGTGCCCGATCCGAGACTCTCGAGGTCATCGGGACCGCGCTGGCGGCCAATGCTGATGGCAGCGGATACCGGAGGATCGCCGCCCGGCTGGACCTGCCCGGCTCGACGGTGCGCCTGGTGCCATAAAAGCAGGCCCACTGGCTGTACGAGCAAGGGGTGCAGCATGCATTCCCTCTCAATCCCGACTTCTTGGTCCGTCCCAAGCGGCGGCAGAGCCAGCTCGGCTGGAGCTTGATTATCCTGGCCGGTGCCACACTGGACCGTCAGCAACAGGTGGACCACGATATGCCGCGCTGGAGCCTCATTGAGCTCTTCACCCGCGGAATCTGCTGAGTCCGGCACTGCTCACCTGAAAATCCGACTTGATTGCGTCCTGTTGTGACTTAAAATGGCGTCACTGTGATGACGACACCGATGGCAATTTCCAAGTGCCCGGCAGCGTGCCGACCACCGCGCCATGACGAACACCAAACCCAGCAAATCCATCGTCTTCCAAGGCGACTCCGCCATCGTCAAACTGCACGCTCGGTAACACCTGCCCTGTGCGCCCTCTCAGAATCCCATCGTCACGAAAGTGGGAGAAGGCCTGTTGCAGGCTTGGCCGAGAATTTACAGTTGCGATGGGCCTCCTCCGCTAGGGCGCCGTAGCCGACAGCGCTGCAGAATAGTCCTCAATTTTGCATGAGCGTGAACCCAGCGCCGTCTTGGGCATGTGGCACGGCTGCTCCGTGGTCAAGTCATGCCCCGTTTAAACGGGACCCGGGGTGTCTTACGGCGGTGCTCGATGATGTCGTAGGAGCGTATTCGTGGAGCAGGAGGGCGGTCCAGGTCTCGAGTTGCCGCTCGTCCACCGGACGCCCAAGGATTTCGGAGGCTCGGCCGAGACGATAGGTGACAGTGTTCCTAGCGAGGTGAAGCTTTGCCGCGGTCGCATTTGGGCTGTGGTTCTCTAAATACGTACGCAGAGTCAGCCGCAGATCCGCGGTCTTGCGATCTGACTTTGTCAGATCCCCTAATTCCCACGAGACGAACTCAGCCGCCACTTCTGGCTCCTTCAGGAGGATGCTGAGGAGGCTTACGTCGTCATACGACCAAGGTGAGGGCCCCGTTCCTCTGTGCAGTTGCGCTATGCGGTGGACCTCGAGGGCCTGCTCATGCGTAGTTCGGAAACCGGCCGGTCCATACCCCAGTCGGCCGACCGCGATCTTTGGGCCCGTCGACTGCGGTTCAAGCCGGACATCAAGCTGGGTCGATGAATTACCCCACGCCCACGAGGTCATGAGGCCACGGGGCACTATCAGGGTCTGGGTGGCACCCAGTACGGCTAGCGCACGCTGCGCTGTCTCGACAAGGAGCGCATCGGAGCTGTCGGGGCTCTCCTTGTAGACGGCAATGCCAACGTGATACCGGTGCGCGATATCGTAGGCGAGCCGGTTACTTACCTCGCCCATATTCGACTCATCCCCCTTGAGGACGCCCTCAAGTGCCTTGGCGCGCGCCGCATACACCGAGGCACCCCAGGTCCGTTCAGCCGATTCGAAGGCTGGTCCGACCTCGCTGACGAGACCATCAACATACTCAAACAAGACCCGGGAAATGAGCTGCATCTGCTCGGCGCAGTCTGTTGACGGTATGAGGTCGCGGCAGGCGTTCATAAGACGGTCCGCCACGAATGCGTGGCCCTGACGAACCTGGGCGAGTAGTTGCGCTACGGGGATGCGTCGCTGGATAAGATCCTCGATGTATCTGTCCCCATCAGCGTTCATGAAGGGTGGGACGGCTTTCCCTCGATATAGACATTCCAAAATTTTCAGAAACCCCGATTCGACTCCGAGGCGTTGGACGGTCTTCAAGCTGGAACCACCGAGCAAGCCGGCTGATCCTGTCACAGGATTCAGTGCCGCGTCCGCAGCAACGCGAACAGCCCAGTTAACGGCGTCCTTCCCCACCAGATCACGGACAGGAGCAACGGTTGACTCTGTACAAACGGGCAACAAAACCTCGTCGTCTGGGACGCTGAGAGCTCGAACCCAAGAAGTGGAGCCCGGCATGTCACTCCGCCCGACTGCGGCTCGGTGGCCAATTACGGCAGAGGGTGGGATATCGCGGGGACCGTAACCCTTTCTGTAGAAAGCGAGGCTGGGTCGCTATGGTGTCACGCCTTGAAAGGTGCATAACTTGCCATACCGATGGACGCGGGAGAGATTGGCATGTGTAGAAGGGCACTAAATCTCCTATTGAGAGGGTGATACGCGACTTCCGGGGCGGTGGGGGTTTTGCCAAGTTCAACAGAAACAGCCATATTCATGTCCTTTCATTGTTACGGAGTAACACAAACCCATTGCATGGGCAGCGGGCGTGCCAAGACGGCCACGAGTGGGAGTCAACGGTCAACAACCGATCCCATGGCCAGGGCTGCCCCTTCTGCTCTGAAGGCCGAGGGTCAAGCGCGGGAAATCCGGCCACGTCTACTTCCTTGAGCACAAAGCATACCGATCCTTCAAGATCGGTATCACCAACGTCGGCACCAACCGCCTCGACTTCTTCAAGGCTGACGAGTGGACTTTCCTAAATCTTGCATTTTTCAGCGGAGGAAGTCACACACTGGCAGTTGGAGGTGCCATCAAGCGTTGGTGGTGGGTGGATCTCGGCTTGCCCACGTGGCTCGGGCCTGAGGACATGGTCCGCACGAGCGGGTGGACCGAAACGGTTAGTTCCGACGAACTCACCGCGTTGGAATGCATCGCCCGGATTCGATCGGAAGCAGAGCTGGTCCGAAACGTCTCGGCGCCACCCCGCACCGTTGAGAGCCTCCTGCTCTCCGCAACTCACTGCCCAGCCGCTTCATTCAGCCGGAGTTCAAATCTCTACTTGGGGGAAGTAGCCTGCCTGGTCCGGCGCTGTCGGCCACACATCCGGCGACTGCGGGTGCGTGGTTTCGTCGTAGGCGTGGAACGGCCCATCTGGGCTGGTGAGCCTGTCCATCAGCGGGTAGGGGTGGCGTACTGGTAACGGCCGTTACCCGTACCAAGGCCCGCGCAACGGGGGTTGCGCCGGGAACACCACACTGACAGCATGAAACCGGTGACGGACCTTGAGAAATACCTCAGAGCCTACGACGAGCAGCTGCGCACCGAGGCCGAAACTCCCAGCGCGATCCGGGTCTCGCGGCTGGGCACCCTGCGCCTGGTGACCTTCGCCGGAGGGCGAGGCTTCATTACCTACCGGGATCTGGGATCCCTTGACGAATTCGGAATCGCCACCCTCGTCGGCCGGGCGCTCGACTACTTCCGCAAGGATCCGACGATCGCCGGCGTCGAGTGGAAGAGCCGGGGACACGACCATGCACCGGGGCTGCACGAGGCGCTGCTGGCCCACGGCTTCCTTCCCGGGGAACCCGAGTCGATCATGATCGGTGCCCTGGAGGGGTTGTGCGCCGATGTCCCGACCCCCGACGGGGTGGACCTGCGGCGCATCGGAAGCGATCCCGACGTCCGCGCCATGAGCGAGATGGTCGATGAGGCATTCGGCGTGTCCGCCAACACCCGCCTGGCCGAGGCACTTATCAACCGCCTGGCGCGCAACGACGGCATGGAGCTGTGGGTGGCGGAGACCGACGGGCGCATGGTCGGCGCCGGCCGGCTCGAGCCCGTGCCCGACACCGACTTTGTCGGCATCTGGGGCGGGGCCACCCTCCGGGCCTACCGCGGGCGCGGCATCTACCGCGCCCTGACGGCGGCACGGGCGCGGTCGGCACTGGCGGCCGGCAAGAAACTGGTCCACAGCGACTCGACGGAATACTCCCGTCCCATCCTGGAGCGCTCCGGCATGCTCAAGGTCTCGACGACCACGCCCTACACCTGGACCCGCTGAACCTCGGGTCCGTGCCGCCCGGCTACGCCTTTTTCGACGCGCCGATTGCCCAGACCCGCGGCAGCGCCGCGCCGTTGACGGCATGGTCCCCCACCAGGCGGGCCTTGTAGACCCAGGGGTTGTGGTTGCCCGCGGTGCGGGCGTTGCGCCAATGGCGGTCCAGGTTCTTGGTGGTGCTGGTGGCCGAGGCCGCCAGCGCATCGAAGGCGTGGGTCACGGCATTGAGGACCAGCGGGGTCAGGGCCACCTGGGCCTGGGCCGAGGCCAGTTCCGCGGCGTCGTTGGCCGCCTCGTCCTCCTGCTCCGAAACGTCCCCGGCGTGCAGCGCGACGGCGGTTTCGTAGGCGCGTTCCAGGGAAGTCGCCACGCGTTCCACCGCGCCGGCCGCGACGAATGCCGCCGCGGAGACCTCGCCGACGATTTGCAGGAGCTGCGGGTCCTCGCCGGCCACGTTGGCCGCGGCGTGGCTAAAGGTGCGCTTGCGCGCGGCAAGCTCTGCGGCGAACTCGCGCTCGACGGCGCGCGCCGTTCCCGCCAGCACCGCCAGCAGCACCTCCTGGTAGAAGGCGGTCTGGTACTTGAACCGGGTGTCGAACTCGATGAGGTTCTCCGCGGTCACCACGGCATCGGTGAACGTGGAGGTCCCGGTGCCGGTGGTGCGCTGGCCGAATCCGTCCCAATCGTCCTCGAGCTGCACGCCGGGCTGGTGGGCGTTGACGGCGGCGATGACCCGGGTGCCGGTGTCGGTGCGCTGGGCGTAGGTGTCGATCCAGTCGGCGAAGGTCGACCCGGTCGAGTAGTACTTGGTCCCGTTGACCACGAACCCGCCGTTGCCGTCGGGGCTGACCTTGGTGTTCACCTCGCCCACGGTCACGGTCCCGATCTCGGTCCAGGAGTTTCCGACCAGCTCGCCGGCCGCAAAACGCGCCAGCCATGCATCGCGCCCGGCCCCCGGTGCGGCGACCAGCCGGTCCTCCACGAAGGCGAAGTGCGCGCGCAGCGCCTGGGTGATGTTGGGGTCCGCCGCCGCAAGTTCGGTCAGCAATTCGAAGAGCTCGGGCAGCGTGGCCCCTGCCCCGCCATGGGATTCGGGTACGCGCACCGCACCGAACCCGGCGGCGGCCAATGCCGCAACCTGCTCGCGGGGAAGTGACTGGGTGCGGTCGCGCTCCGAGGCGCCGGCGGCGATATCGGCGAAGAGCGGGGCGAAGCGTGCGGAAAGCTGCTCGAGCCGGCTGCGGTTCAGGGACGTCGTGGTCATGGGTGTGCTCCTGGTCGTGTCGACGAATGGATCGAAATGGTTTGGGGATCCGGCACCAAGCACGATCCTTCGACAATTTCGGTGGCGAAGAAATCGACTTAAGCGATTGCCCGTGGGCATGGAAATTCCGGTCCGTGGGTGAAATCGCGAGATCTCCATCGTTCCTGGCTGAAGCACTATCAACGGATTGCTCCGTCAACTTGCTGCGGCGTCAACAAGCCAGGTCTCTCGGCCGCTCTGGATGGGTACACTTCGATTCAAACAGCCGCAATAAGCCGATGAAACCCGGACGTCACACGTCGACCAACGATCGACATGTGACGTCGCCCAGGGTCTTGTTTGGCGTCATATTGGGTCGAATGGGATGCCCCTCAACGGCATCCGGTCATGCCACGCAAAGATTCTTCACCCTTGGACACCAATTTGGAACGTGGCTCCTGCATGTGAACCCAACACCGGGCTCCGGCGAATGCGCAAGTGGACTGCCAAATTACTTGTCTGTTCTTGGGCTCAGGTCCGGCCAACGAATCTAGAATTGAGATACGGATTAAGGACCCGGTGATGACCATGAAAAACATAATTCCCCGCCCGGAATACACCCCGGGAAGAACCCCAAGGATGGGTCCGGCCGCCTTGCATGGTTCGGCGTCAAGCCCCGGACTCCCAAATCTGGCCGGTGCCCAGATCCCGGGACCCGGTACCAAGCATCTCCTTTACGGCGAGGACGGCAGGCTGCCCGACGCGGCAGCCGGTCCTTGGGAGCTTGAAGGCCACTTGGGTTCCAGTGGCGGGCTCCGCACCTTCTTGCGCAAAATCTTTGGACGCTGATGGTCCTGCAAGATAGCCAATAACCTGCTCCGCGAATGTTGGATTGAACAACTCGGATCCATACCTTCGGGGAGCAGGTCGTATCACCACGTCGGTATTGGGTCCATTCATGGTGCAGGTATTCCCGACGGCCCACCGAATCGCTCCCTCCCACTCGCATGCCCCCGTCACGTAAACCACTTGCTTCCGGCTCGTCTGGTTACATGTACCGAGGGACGAGCCTGGAAAGGGACGAGCAAATACATGGCCAAGGAATCCACGGACGCGGTGGGCGCGATACCCGACCCGGTGCTCCGCTCGATCGGCTTCCTGGCGTTCTTCGACCGCTTCGCCACACCACCCATGCTCGTCGCCTTGGCCATGTTCACGGTTCTTTCGCTGGCCCAGGCAGTTCAGTTGGTCGCTGTCTATGCGCTTTTCTACGCATTCGGGCAACCTTTGTGGGGCTTGCTCAGCGACCGGTTCGGTCGGCTGACCGTCTTGCGCATGGCACTGGTTGGGGCCTTGCTCGGGTCGGTCGCAAGCACGCTGTTCATCACCTACGTGCCGCTTCTCGTCGTCAGGGCCTTCACCGGCTTCATGTTCGGTGCCCTCTATCCGACATTGCTCACGCTGCTGGGCGACACCCGGACGGGGACGGACCGTGCAAGGGGGCTCTCGGACCTGCAGATCTATTCCTCCCTGGGAGCGACCCTGGCCACCTTGGGCGCCGGAGCCGTCGCGACTTTCGTGGATTGGCGGCTGGTCTTCGGGCTGCCCGCGCTGGGGGCCGGGGCAATCCTGCTGGCGTTGGCCCGGGTCTCGGCTCCTTCGGTGGTTCGCGGCCGTTTCGAACTGCGGCGGGCGTTTACCGGGGCGGCGGTTGGCCTCTATGTCATTGCCCTGGTGGAAGGCATGGTGTTGCTCGGCGCGCTGACCTACATCGTGCCTGCGCTGCAGCACTCCGGCGTGGGGATCGGCGTGGCCGGGTTGTTGGCCACCGGCTATGCCGTGGGAGTGATTCTCGGGGCACGGGCGATGAAGATCTTGGTGCACCGCTTATCCCGGACCCGGCTGATTTGTGCCGGCGGCTCGGTATTGACGCTGGCTTGCGGGATCTCCATGCTTTGGCCGGTGCCGGCGGTGGTCACCACGACCGCGACCTTGATCGGGGTGGCCAACGCCGTCATGCACTCGTCCATGCAGGGCTGGGCCACCGATGTCGCGCCGCAGGCCCGCGCGACGACGGTTTCGTTGTTCGCCGCTTCGCTGTTCCTGGGTGGTTCGCTGGGGAACTTCGCCACGGCGGCGCTGGCCGAAGCGGGATCCTACGCCGCCATCTTCGGATACGGTCTGCTGCTCAGCGCCGCGCTGACCATGGCCGCGTCGATCGGCCACGGGGCCTGGGGGCGCCGCCACTCGGGACCAGACGCCCACGCGGGATAGCGAGCGAATACGCCGCAAACGAGCGCCAATGTCGAGGCACTCGCCGCCACAAACTTGGTGCCTTCAAATACTGGCAGCTAGACAAGTCCTTCCCACCATCGGCGGAACAACGACCGTGTTAGCGGATCGATTCGTTCGTCGAAATTCCTGAGCAAGTCCAGCCTCCCGTCAGGGAATTGGTCCATCAGGACCTTCAATTTTTCGTTAGATTGAGCGCTTCCAATTGCTGAAGACCAAATTTTCCATGTCTTATCAGATATGTATCCTTGTTGGCGCATATCAAGTTCATCCTCGCAAAGCATCAGATAGTCCATGAACGCCCTGGCATTGATCTCGTCGAGGGGGAAATCCGTGTCACCCCTCATGAAACTGTCAGGGAGCCTCGCGGAAATCGACCAGTACCTCTCAACATACATGCGCTCAAAATCTCGATGCCGGGCGTTTCGATCCCCTACTAGTTGCAGTAAAACCACACCGATTCCTATGGCGCCCAAGATTGTAAGCACATTCGCTAGGAAGACAATCCAGTCCGCCCAATCCCATAAACTAGCTGGTTCCACAGGACCACCCCTTTCGGTTCAACATTCCGCAATAATTCTAGTCAGGCGAAAATTCTATTTTTTCGCCACAGCGGTCAAGCATTATCAATCCCGTGGGGATTCTCCATTCGTTCTTGGCTCGGAATAACGGTTTCAAGGGCATGATCACGCTCGTTTCGGTGCCGGAACAGCCGCGCAAACCGCTCGTGAATTTTGGCCTGTGGGAAGTTCAGCCGGTTTTGGGCGAGTCGTCGCATGCCGGATCACTGACAGACCCGGGATGGCGGCTCCCCATTCACCCACGCTTGGAATGTTGGAGGTGCCGACGAACTGGTCGGCAGGTATTCCCCCCATACCCGGAGGTACGTCGTGCAGTCGTTCACCCAACCGCCCAAGAAAAACTCTTTCCGACCCCTCGGCCTCACCGCCGCAACCCTGGCCATCCTTGCCGCAACCACCTTGGTCTCCCCCTCCGCCAGCGCAGCCCCTGACGCAAGCGACTGGGACGCAGCCGCCTACCGCGGTGCCGTCGATGTCGTGAAGCCGGTCGGCGACACCGCCGAGCAGGCGATCGATGGAATCGTATTCGACGACAAGAACAAGAACTCCAAGCAGGACGCCAACGAGCGCGGCGTCAACGGCGTGACCGTATCGAACGGACGCGAGGTCACAAAGACCGATTCGAAGGGCCGCTACGAGCTGCCTGCCTTCGAGAACATGAGCGTGTTCGTCACCCAGCCGCGCGGTTACCAGGTGCCTGTCGACGAAAACAACGTCGCCCAGTTCTCCTACCACCACCTGCCCGAAGGCTCCCCGGAGCTGAAGTTCGGCGGCATCGCCCCGACCGGTGCCCTGCCGGCGGCCGTGAACTTCCCGCTGGCCAAGAGCAAGCTGACCCAGTCCCCCGAGCAGCACTGCCTGATCGGCGGCGACATCCAGACCTACACCCGGGACGAGGTCGAATACGCACGCAACGGCGCCTTCGCCGACCTGGCCCAGCGCACCGACTACGAGGGCTGCGGCGCGCTGTTCATCGGGGACGTGGTCGGCGACGACCTGTCCTTCTACCCACAGACCCGCGAACTGACCAGCGTGCTGAACGGACCGGCGCGTTTCCTGCCCGGCAACCACGACCTGGACTATGACGCGACCACCAGCGAGCACGCGTTCGACACCTTCAAGGCCAACCTCGGCCCGGAGTACTACTCCTACGACGCCGGCACGGCCCACGTGGTCGCACTGAACACCGTCGAGTACCCGACCAAGCAGCCCGCCGCCATGGGCGACTACACCGGTTCCCTGGACGAGCAGCAGCTTCAGTGGCTGCGCAACGACATCGCCCAGGTGCCGATGAACAAGGTCATCGTGCTGGCCGCACACATCCCGCTGCTGGACTTCGCCGACCAGGGAAGCTCCAAGCACCAGGTCGCCCAGGTCGCCGAGATCTACGAACTGCTGAAGGGCCGCGAGGTCGTGGCATTGGGCGGACACACCCACAGCATCGAGAACTTGCGCGAAGGGGACCGGCTTGAAGGCTGGAACAGCCTCTTCGGGATCGACGGGCTGCCCTTCACCCACATCACCGCCGGCGCCATTTCCGGCGACTGGTACTCCGGACGCGACTCCGAGAGCGGCTACCCGCTGGCCCTGCAGCGCGACGGCGGACGCCCGGGCGTGCTGACCCTTGACATCAAGAACACCGAGGTCATCGAACGCTTCACCGTCCGCGGCGAGGACGACTCCGTGCAGATGGCGCTGGGGTTGAACACCCCGGCCTACCGCGACTGGTACGCCGCGAACCTTTCCAACAAGGGCAAGGCCCCCGGGTTCGAGAGCCCGCTTTCCGTACCGAAGTCCGATCTGGCCAACAACACCTGGCTGACCACCAACTTCTGGATGGGTTCCACCGGCTCCACCGTCAAGGTGAGCATCGACGGCGCGGCCTCCACCGAGGCAACCCGCACCCAGGCAATGGCGGGCGAAGCCCCGCTGGTCGGCGCCGAGTTCTCCGACCCGGTGGCCGCACAGGAGCAGCTGGTCAACGGCGGCAGCCTCGCGGACCGCTCCATGCACCTGTGGCGCCTGGAGCTGCCCTCCGGCCTCGCCGTCGGCGAGCACACCGCGGAGGTCACCGCGACCG